>JANPEN010000498.1:0-14087 GCA_031422955.1 Acidimicrobiia bacterium | reverse complement strand
TTTTCGACCACCCCCCTGACCGCTCCGATTTCGACCGCCTGACTCGCGCCCCCGTTGATCCCGTGGCCGGGGTGGGGGCCTTCGGACATCCGGCTGGGTACGGCGAAGAAATGCCGGAACAGCTCATAGGTGCCATCGACGAGGTGGACGAGCACAGACCTTCTCCCGGTTCAGGCGTTGGCGCGGTGCCGCCGATCACCGTAGCGGCCCTGCCCCCGCCCTCACCCAGAGGCTGACCCCGGCTCCGGGTTCAACTCCTTGATGTAGGCAACGATGCTGGCCACCTCGGCATCGCTGAGTCGGTTGCGGGGCATGATGGTGCCGAAGCCCTTGACCTTCTGGCTCCAGGGGTCCTTGATCGACTGGATCAGATAGGCCTCATCGGCAACCACCGTGCTGGCATCGTTCAAGGTGACCTCGCCGCCGTAGAGCCCTTTCCAGGTGGGCCCGGCCGCATCACGGCCGTAAAACACGTGGCAGCTGGCACACCCCTTGCTGATGGCCAATGCCTTGCCGGCCGCGGCCGGCGCCGACAAGGTGGGTTCGCCAGGGGCGGGCCCACCGCAGCCGGCCAGCCCGACAACCGCCAGTACCAGCCCCGCCAACCCCAACCCTGCCCCACCGAGCCCTCGTGGCGCGCTCCAGCGAACGTCATGTTGGCTCATGGTTCGTTCCTAGCAGCCCCCCGGCCCGAACCCACCTTCACCGGAGGTGACCTGTGTCGCTCAGGCCGGCCAGCCGGCCACGCCCTCGTCGAGTTGCACCCCGGCGGAGTTCAACAGACCCGACACCATCCGATAGAAGCCGGCACACACCACCAGTTCGATGAGCTGGCGTTCGTCCCAGGTCTTGGCCAGCTGCGCCCAGGTGGCATCGCTCACACAATCGTCGGCGCAGAGATCATCGGCCAGGGCGATGAGGGCTTGGTCCTGCTCGCTCCAGGTGCCCTCGCCCACCGGCAGGGTGAGCGCCTTGATCTCTGCGTCGGTCAGGCCGCTGGCCTTGCCGATGGCGGTGTGCTGGCCGAACTCGTAGACCGAGCGGCAGTTCGAACCCACCCGCAGAATGACAATCTCTCGCTCCCGATCCCCCACCGCTCCCCGAAAGAGCAGGGTGCCACCCATCTGGGAGAACCGCTTCAACACGTTGGGGGCGTGGGCCAAGGTGGCCAGAACGTTGATGGGCGGGCCCTGACCCCGCACCGCCACCAACTCGGCCAGCTCGGGCGGGATGTCGGCGCGGGGGTGGATGCGAGGCTGGGAGGGGCGAGGGCGATCAGCGGCCATAGCTGGGGAACCTAGCCGGGGGTTTGCACCGGCGCGCCGGCTCTGGACGAACGCTTCGAACCCTGGCGGGCGCGTTTGCCGGCCCCCGAAGCGATCGGCGCCTTGTCATCGCTTAGGTGGACTACCAGGTCCGTCGAGACCGCCTCCGATGCCCGGCCGGCGCACTCGGTGATCGCAGGGGGTGCCACCAGGCCCATCGGGTTGGGGAAGGGCACCACGCCGGCCGCCCCGATCAGGGACGTCAGGCGGGCTCCGTAGGAAAGCAAGCGAGCGTTCTCCTCCTCGCTCAGGACCTGGTAAGGACCGGCCGCTAGGCGATCGGTCTGGGTCTCGATGCGCTGCTTGAGGGCGCGTCCCCGTTTGGTCAGCCCAGCCTGGCCATCCAGCAGGCCCCGCGACCGCAGCCCTTGAGCCGCCTCGGCCCACGCCTCCGGGGACCAATGCCGTGCCGTTTGCAGTTGCGCGGCGCTGCTCTGGCCGTTGGCCACGGCCAGGAGATGAGCCTGCAGCCCGCTCACCCCTTCGTTGACCAGGGTGATCACGTGGCCGTCGCCCCTGTGCTCGCGCAGCACGGTGGCGGCTTGCCACATCACCAGGTGGGCGACGGTGGGCCACTCACTCTCGGCATGGGCGGCGGCCAGTGCTCGGCCCGAGCAGTCCGCCGCCTCGGCCGCCTTGCGGGCCAACTGGGCGGCGACGACCAGCTCGGTGGCCCGTACTTCCTCGGCCAAGATGGCCCACAGAGCAGCGTCCACGGCGTGCAGCCGGCTCCCCAACACCAGCTCCGGTGCGGCCCTGTCCCAGGCGGCGGGAAGGGCTCGACGCACCAGTTCTGGGTTGAAGTTGTAGAACAGCGCCTCCGCCACGGCCGGTCCCACCGGACCCAAAGGTGCCGCCCGCCCGGCGAAGTAACCCATCCAGAAGCCGGGTAGCCCCAGCCCGACCAGGGCCTCGATCACCTCTGGGGCGAAGTAGACCACCGCGTGGTAGCTCTCCAGATGCTGCCAATGTGCTCGGGCAGCCTCCGGTGCTCTCATGGCCGGCCAGCATAGAAGCCCGACCGTACCGGCGGTGATCGGCGTTACCAATCGCTCCAGGGCTCCCCCATCTTCGTCCGGCTCATTCTTGGACGAGTTCGATGAGCGTGCCGAAGCTTCCCTTGGGATGCATGAAGGCCACGATGGTTCCGCGAGAGCCGGGCCGAGGGGCCTGGTCGATGGGGGTGGCGCCCGCCGCCACCATGGCGGCCAGGGCCGCGGCGCAGTCACTGACTCGGTAGCCGATGTGGTGCAGCCCCTCACCCCGCTTCTCCAAGGCCTTGGCGATAGGTGAGTCGGCTCGAGTGGGGGTAATCAGTTGCACGTAGCTCTCGGCCACCTTGAGCAGCGCCTCTTCTACCCCGTCGGATTCGACCACCTCACGATGGTCCACCGTGGCCCCGAAGGCCCGTTGGTAGTAGTCGATGGCGGCCTCGAGATCGCGCACGGCGATGGCCACATGGTCAATCTCGGTCAGCAACATACGTTTCTCCCGCGTCTCTCCATGGTTGTGTGCCCCTGCCCTCAGCGGTTCTCGAAGCGGCGGATACGATCCTCGCCCACCTGCTCGCGCTTGGCCGGGTCGTCGATGCCGGTGTCGCGCTCGGTGGCCAGACACAGCACCGCCAGCTTGCCCTCGTGCAGGTTGTGGTGGACCTGATTGGCCGCTTCACCTACCTCATCGAGAGGGAAACAAGCCGAAAGCACCGGTTGAATGACGCCTCGGTCGATGAGACGGTTCATATCCCACGCCTCTTGATAGTTAGCGAAATGGGAGGATACAATGCGCTTGAGTTTCATCCACAGGTGCCGATTGTCGTATTCGATCATGTAGCCACTGGTGGCCGCGCAGGTAACGATGGTACCGCCCCGTTTGGCTACGAACACCGAGGCCCCCATGGTGGACCGGCCGGGATGTTCAAAGACAATATCAGGATCGTCACCGGCCAGCGATCGGATCTGCTTACCCAGCCGGCGCCATTCTGCTTCGTCCTGGGTGTGCTCATCGGACCAGAACTGATAGCCCGAGGCGGCGCGGTCGATGACCCGTTCGCAGCCCATCGAGCGCAGTAACTCTGCCCGCCTTGGCGAGCTGACCACACCGATGGGTATGCCGCCGCCGTTGAGGACCAATTGCACGGCGTACGCACCGATTCCCCCGGTGGCCCCCCACACCAGCACGTTGTCGCCCTGCTTCATGCGAGCCGCGTTGCGGCCCACCAGCATGCGATAAGACGTGGCCGCGCACAGGCCGTTGACGGCGGCTTCTTCCCAGGACAGATGGCGGGCCTTGGGCATGAGCTGGTTAGCTTTGACGATGGTCAAATCGGCTAAGCCGCCGTAATTGGTTTCAAATCCCCAGATGCGCTGGTTGGCCCCCAACATCGAGTCCTCGTGAGAGGAGGGATCCTGATCATCGACAAAGTTGCAGTGCACAACCACCTTGTCGCCCACGTGCCAGTTGCGCACCGCTGAGCCAACCCGCACCACCACGCCGGCCGCGTCGGAACCGATCACATGGAAGGGCTGATCGTGACGGGCCCCCCACACGCTTTCTTTGCCCAACCGGGACAGGAACCCAAAGGTGGGCAGGGGCTCAAAGATTGAGGTCCACACCGTGTTGAAGTTGATGGAGCTGGCCATCACGGCCAAGGCCACCTCATCGGGGGCGATCTCGGGGGTGGGCACCTCGCCCACATGGAGGGACTTGCGAGGGTCCTTGTCGGGGGAGTCCAGCCCCTCGAACATGGCGATGTCTTCGCGCCGGACAAACGCCGCCCGATAGTGCTCGGGCAGGGGAACGGCAGCCAGGTCGGCGCCGATAGCACCGGCTTGGATTGCCTCGAGGATCGCTTTCATCACCGGCAGGGTAGCGATCGTTCAGGCAGGTTCAGGCATCGTACGAAGCCCGAGATACCCACTGGGAGGAAACCTATGCTGGTCGGCACCCGCTATCTCATGGGAGGTCCCGCCATGCCAGGTTCGATCATCGTCGCCGGCGCCCGTACACCGATCGGACGGTTCCAAGGGGGCCTGTCGACCTTCTCGGCCATGCAACTCGGCGGTTTCGCCATCCAGGCCGCCCTCGAACGAGCAGGGGTAGCCCCCGACCAGGTGGACTACGTCTATATGGGCCAGGTCCTGCAAGCGGGCGCCGGCCAGATCAGCGCCCGCCAGGCCGCCAACCATGCCGGCATCCCCATGGACGTGCCTTCCACCACCGTCAACAAGGTGTGCCTGTCGGGACTGAACACCATCATCCTGGCCGACCAGCTCATTGCCGCCGGCGAGGCCGACATCGTGGTGGCAGGGGGCATGGAGTCCATGACCAACGCCCCCTACCTGCTGCCCAACGCCCGCGCCGGTTATCGCATCGGGGACGGGGCAGTGGTCGACTCCATGATGTTCGACGGGCTGACCTGCGCCTTCGACCATTGCGCCATGGGCGAGGGCACCGAACGCGACGCCGGCCACGAAGGCCTCAGCCGCGCCGCCATGGACGAGTTGGCCGCCCGCTCCCACGAGCGCGCCGCGGCAGCCCAAAAGGACGGGCGCTTCGACGCCGAGATCGTGGCCGTGTCGGTGGGCCAGCGTCGGGGTGACCCCCTGGTGGTCGAGCTGGACGAGGGGATTCGCCCCGGCACCACCCCACAGTCTTTGGGCGGCTTGCGGGGGGCCTTCGGCGGAGTCGGTAACGTCACCGCCGGCAACGCCTCGCAGATCTCCGATGGCGCCTGCGCGGTGGTGATGATGTCCGCCGCCGCCGCCGAGCGCCTGGGGGTACACGCCTTGGGCAGGGTCGTGTCTTACGGCATGGTGGCGGGGCCCAACCCCGGCCTGTTGCACCAGCCGTCACGGGCCATCAACAAGGCCCTGGGCCGGGCCGGGCTCAGCGTGGCCGATATGGACCTGTTCGAACTGAACGAGGCTTTCGCCGCAGTGGCGTTGGCCTCGACCGCAGATCTGGGCGTGTCCGAGGACATCGTCAACGTCAACGGCGGCGCCATCGCCCTGGGCCACCCCATTGGGGCCTCAGGGAGTCGTCTGGCCCTCACGCTGCTACACGAGCTGGCCCGCCGGGGCGGCCGTTACGGGGCCGCCGCCCTGTGCGGCGGTGGCGGTCAAGGCGACGCAGTGGTGTTTCAGGCCGGCTGACCAAAGGTCCTCAGCCTCGGTCCCGGGAGGTGGCGTCGTCATCCAATCGTTACCTTGCAGGTCAGCCGCAATCTTTTCGTCATGCTATTGATTTGTTGACCCACTCGTTGTAACATAACCGCAACGACACCGCCGGAACCCATCCGGTTGATCACAAAGCGCCGGGTTGCCGGCTCCACGAACCGATTCACTGTCCGCCCGCGTCGGTTCGGGGAGCTAGCACCCCGGCCTTTGTCGTTTTCCGGCTTCTGTGATCGGGCCCCTAGTCCTGCGGTCAGGCCCCCATTGGGCGACGGCCCTCCAGCGCCCGACCCAGGGTCAGCTCATCGGCGTACTCCAGATCGCTGCCCACCGGCAGACCCGAGGCCAAACGGGTCACGCTGATATCGACATCGGCCAGCAAGCGGACCAGATACAGGGCGGTGGCGTCGCCCTCCAGGTTCGGGTTGGTGCACACGATGAGCTCCTGCACCGGCTCCTGGCCCAGGCGGTGGAGCAACTCCCGAACCCGTAGCTGTTCCGGGCCGATGCCCTCCAGATGGTTGATGGCCCCGCCCAACACGTGGTAGCGGCCCTTGAACTCGCCGGTGCGCTCCACCGCCACGAGGTCCTTAGCCTCCTCGACCACGCACACCATGTGGGTGTCTCGACGGGGATCGCTGCAGATACCGCACTCGGTGCCCCCGTCCGCCCGCAGCTCGGTGACGTTGAAACAGCGGGTGCAGGCCGTTATGCGGGCCTTCATGTCGGTGATGGCCCGAGCCAGCCGCACCGCCTCGCGCTCGGACACCCGCAGCAAGTGGAAAGCAATACGTTGCGCCGATTTGGGGCCGATGCCAGGGAGACGCCCGAGCTCCTCGATGAGGTCACGGATCGGAGCGGCATAAAGCGAACTCACTTCGGCGGTTCGTCCTTGCCTTTGGCAAGTTCGTTGCCGGCCACGGCATCGGCCGAGGGATTAGGGCCGCCCAAAAGCTGCTGCAAGTCACCCAAACCAGCCAGGCCACCCAGGCCAGCAATGCCACCCAGGGCGCCGAGGCTGCCCGTCTGCAGTGCTTGCACCTTGGCCATGGCGTCGCGGAGGGCAGCCAGGATGGCGTCCTCGAGCAGGCTCACGTCGGCCGGATCCACGACCAAGGGCGACAGGGTGACGCCGGTGAACTCACCACCACCGGTCACCCGCACCTGCACGGCCCCCCCGCCAGCGCTGCCGATCACCTCTTGGTCGGCGGCGGCTCCATGGGCGGCCAACATCTCCGTGGCCATCCCAAACAGCGACCCCAGATCGAACCCGCCCAGGCCACCGCCGGCATCGTCGTCAAGTTCGTCGTCGAACTCCTCATCGAGTTCGTTATCGAGTTCATCATCGAGTTCATCATCGAGTTCGTTATCGGACGACGCATGCTCGTCGGTCATGGGCGTGCCTTTCCTGTGGTTGCCGGGCTGCAGCTCACCTTCGCCACCCGCGAGGCGCCGGCCGGGGCCGGGACGCTCACTCGATGATCTCGGCTCCGGGGAAGGTCTGCTGCAGCAGCTCCATCCCGGTGGTGGACACCGATGGCGCGTCGACTAGGGCAGCCACGTCGCCCACCTCGCCGTACTCCTCGACATCGGCGGCGTAGCGATCCGCCACCTGGTCGGGCTGGTAGGGGTCCGCCGGCGGGGGCCCGCCCGTTTCGGTCCGGGTACGGGCTTCATCCACCACCAGGCGTAACGGCAGCGGCCGCCCGAAGTGCTCGGCCAAGCTGCGCTCGACCTCGCCGGCTTTGGCCTGGCAACGATCGCGGTGCACCCGGGAGGGCAGGGCAAAGAGGGCCACACCGTCTTCCACGCCGATGAATTGCCCGGCCCGATACAAGGCCCGGACCCCGGCCGGCAGATGATCGAGCACGCCCGAGGCCCACGCCTCGCTCAGCTCCGCCACCGAAGGAACGTCCGTTGGTCCGGCCGCGGCGCCCCCAGGCGGACCGGCTGCTCCAGGCGGCTGGACAGCTCCGGCGGGCGGGACGGGAGCAGGGGCGGGGGCGGCCGAGGAACCTTGCTCCTCCCGGTTCGACACCATTCGCAGGGCCCGACCGGCCGGCGGCGCTGAGCCAGGATCGAAGCTGTCCGCCGGTGGGCGGTCGGACCCCTCCAGGGAATCGTCCGACGCGGGTGCCGGCCGGTCCGGTGCCGGCCGGTCCGGTCCCACTCCGGGACCCGGTGGCACTGCGGATCCGGGTACCGGGCGGCTACCGGGTGGCCCCGACGGAGCGGGTCGCCCCGGCGGAGAACTTGCCGGGCGGGCACCAGGTGGCGTGGCCGCCAGCCGGGCCGCCAACTGGCGACGAGCGGCGGCGGCGGCGCCCTCGCGAACCTCGCGGGGCGGGGTCTGCCGCAGCGGTGCGGCGGTGGGCGGGGCACCCCCCTCGGTCGAACGATCCGGCCCCACCGTGACAGGAACGAGGCGATCCCCACCCGCTGGCGCCGCGGGAACAGGCCCCTCGATGCTCGAAGGCCCCGAGCCTGGCCCACCCGATCGGGCTGGCGCGGGCGAACGGTCCGAGGAGCCCGACATCTCCGCTCCTGCGGCCAGGGCCGCTTCCAGACGCGCCACCCGCTCGGTGAGCGCAGCAACCGAGCTATCCAACTCGGCCCGGGTGAGGCGGACCAAAGCCACCTCCAAGGCCACCCGGGCGTCGGGCGCCTGGCGCATCTCCAGCACCGCGGCGCCGATGGCTTCCAGCGCTCTGGTGACACCGGCGGTTCCCAGACGAGTGGCCAGCTCGGCCATGCGTGCCGCCTCCAGATCGGGCAGTTGGGACAGCCCTGGGGCCACCGCGGCCAAGAAGGCGTCCCGCAACCGGCCCAGTAGCTCTTCTGCCACCAGTCGAGGTTCGCGCCCCGAGGCCAGGGCGCTGGCCAGCCCAACCAGGGCCCGACCGGCGTCGCGGGCGCAGAGGGCGTCGAGCAACTCATCGAGCGGGGCGGCGCCGACGCCAACGCCGCCCACCGCGGCAACCTGGTCGAGGGCGGACAGGGCGTCACGCACCGAGCCGGCGCTCTTGCGAACCACCCAGGCCAGCGCTTCTTCGTCTACTTGTAGGCCGGCATCATCAATCACCCAGCGGAGGTGACGCTCGAGCTCGGCGGCGGGGACCAGACCGAACTCGAAGTGCTGGGTGCGGCTGCGGATGGTGGGCAACACCTTCTGAGGGTCGGTGGTGGCCAGCACGAAGGTGACGTGTTCCGGGGGCTCTTCCAGGGTCTTGAGCAGTGCGTTGGAGGCGGCGGTGGACAACATGTGCACCTCGTCCAAGATGTAGACCTTGGTGCGTCCAGGCGAGCCGATGGCCACCCGGCTGATCAGCTCGCGGACGTCTTCCACCTTGTTGTTGGAGGCGGCATCGAGCTCGAACAGGTCATAGGAGGTGCCCGCTTGGATGGACAGGCAGGCCTCGCAGGCCCCGCACGGTTCGCCCTCGGTGAGGTCGGTGCAGTTCAGGGCCCTGGCCAGGATCCGAGCGGTGGATGTTTTCCCCGTCCCCCGCGGGCCGGAGAACAGATAGGCGTGGCCGCTGCGGCCGTCGCGCACAGCGTTGCGCAGGCCCGCTACCACGTGCTGCTGGCCGACCAGATCGGCGAAACGACCAGGCCGGTAGCGTCGATACAACGACTGATGGGCCACCGCCCGATGGTAGTTGCCGAGCCCACCGCAGCCGGGCCGTAACGAATGGAGCAAGTCAGGCTTCCTCCGCTCCTTCGTGATCGCTGAGGACAAGTACTCCGCCGGCGGCGCCCTCGATCTGATCGAGGTCACCTACACCCGCTGCCGCCGATGATCGATCCCGCAAGGCTCTCGACGCCGACGCGCCCTTGGTGCATGACGAGATCGAAAGCGTGACCAACAACCACATCGCCGCCCACCCGCCGGCATCTGCTCCACGAGCGGGGCGATCTCGTCGAGGTCAGATTCGTATGATCGTGACCGGAGTAGGGTCGGTGGCTCTGCTGATGTCGTCGGGATCGCTGGTGAGCACCACGATCGATCTGGTCGTCCCAGGTGCGAGTTCGCGAACGGCAGCGCCGAGATGCGCGTCCGCCACGCTCACCCCGGTGTGTTTTCGAATGGCTGTGGCGTGATTGGCGGTGCGAGAGTCGAGCGGGTGGTCGATGATCCGAAAGCGGTTAATGGCCGCAGCTGCGTCTTCGGTACGGTCCCAGCCCGCCTCTACACGTACCGCGGTCGGGACGACTGCTCGGCTGGGATGTCCGCGCTTGCGACGGGCAACGATCCCCGCTAGGTGAGCAAGCACGACGCGGTGCTTAGGGTGGAACGGATCGATGAGCGCTTGGACGGCCTCGTTGTCGAAGACGACGTCACTCACGGTCACCTTCAAGCGACCAGGGCCTGTTGCGCCTCAGCCCACAGCAGCACGTCGTACGCGTCGGCGTCTGCACGACGAGCGAGGACTGCGTCAGCCGCAGCGTGGATCACATCGGGTTGGCCGGCGAAGGGTGAGCCGTCCTGTTCCGCAAGCGCCAAGGCCGTCTCGGCGAGGGTGGGCTGTGCGTGGGGATGCAGGGCGTAGTGCGCTTGCAACGCTGCTTCCATGACCACCGTCTCAAGCGCGTGTCGCAGGGCTGCGGCGGTGAGCGCAGTGGTCGACGGGGCGACATCGAGATGTCGGACCGCGAGGGCGGCGGCGTCGCGCAGCCTCTTCGGGAGGCGCATCGAGGTGTTGATCGTTTCGTCTGACGCGTCATCGAGCAGACGGTTGATCTCGTCGAGTACTGCGAGCCGATCCACCCCTCGACTGTACCACAATCTCGTGGTACATGGATGTCAGACGGTTACCGGTACGGGCCCGAGTTGTCACGGTCCTTGGTTCATGGGTGGACGCCGGCTACGTGGTGCCGCCGTTCCTGTCGTACACGGTTTTGCCGCCGAGGAAGGTGCGCAGCACGTTCGTCCCGGCAAGATCGTGCAGCGAACAGCTGAGCGGATTGCGATCGACGATGGCCAGATCGGCCCAGCCGCCCTGGCGAATGGTCCCGATCCCCTCCCAGTTGAGGGTCTTGGCGGCGTCCCGAGTCCACATTGCCAACGCTTCACTGCGGCTCACGGCATGGTCGGGGCCGTCATTGCGGTGACCTGACCCCCAGAACTCGTGGGTCTCGGCCAGCACCAGGTTCTCCCAAGGGCTCTTGGGCCCCCAGTCCGAACCAAGGCCCACGTCGAGCCCCGCCTGCAGCAAGCGCTTGAGCGGCACCTGGTCACGCCAGACCCATCGGCCGATCCGTTCGCCGTACAGATCGCCCTTCGCCGCCGAGAACCCCATGCAGGTGGTCAACCGGAAGCCGTAGTCGGCATAGGCCCGGGCGTGGGCGTCGGTGATCAAGATGGCGTGTTGAATCAGCCAATTGTTCGAGCGGGCGGCAATTCGGACCTGGTCGATGGGGTGGCGGGCCAGTTCAGCCAGAACGTCGTCGTGGTCGCGGTAACCCGTGAGGACGAAGTTGGCTTGCAGGTCGCCACGCAGACACGTGGAAACGAACGCCGAGAGCTTCTCCGGAGAAAGAAACGTGATGCCGGTCGTGGGTTCCCCGTAGGGCCCCATATAGGGATCGGGCATGCGGATACCACCCGGCCAACACGGACCGCCCTGACCGAAGGTCACCCCGCTCATGCGCAACATGTCGTCGGTGCGACCAATGTCGGCGGCGAGCGCCGCTCCGAGGCTGAGGTTGGCCTCGTACTGTCCGAGGGTCAGCGGCTGCCACGGCGGATACGCGAAGCCCTCCACCTCCATGGCGCACTGCACGCGCAGCGACAACCGTCCTTGCTGGCGCAACTCCCGATAGACCCCAATGTGAGCCGGGCTCATGTTGTGGCCCTCAAAGATGGTGGTTACGCCCCGGGCGTTGTAGACCGCCATCTCCTCAACGGTCGCTTCGTGGAGCTCCCAGCTGGCGGGCCCGGGCAGGTGCGAGCGGATCTGCACCCAGTACGGGTCGAAGCAGTAGTAGTTGTTCACCGCCCCGTGAACGATGCCGCTCAAGGAGCCGTCCTCGGCTCGTTCGAAGTGGACGTCGCTGACCCGATCGGGAACGGTGTCGGTGAGGCCACACCGACGCAGCCCGGCGGTGTTGAAGGCGCACACGTTCGGTGACCGTGGGGCCCACGCCTCGATGTGGACGGGGTGGTCCGTCGTCGCCCGGTCGAGCTCGGTCCGGTTGGGCAGCCGACGCTCGTCGAGGTCGCGGTAGGACCGCCGCACGAAATAGTGCGGTTCACCGACCGGTGTGGTGACAATCCATTCGCCCGCCGGCGTGATGGCCGCACGATGGCGGATCCGCTCAACGATCTCGTGATGGTTCCGGCAGTCGGTGATGTCGAGCACGGCCCGCTCACGGGCACCGAAATGCAGGACGTGGGGGTGGGTGTCGATGAGACCAGGCATCACCGTGGCGCCACCCAAGTCGACCAACTCAGGCAAATCTCCAGCGATGGCAGCCATCTCGGCCGCCGACCCGACCCCTGCCACACGACCGCTCTCATCGATAACCAGTGCCTCGTGCACCGCTGCGCCGCCATCGAGGGCGAGCACCTCTCCGCCGGTGAGCAGTTGGCGCTTCAAGGCCACGGTTCCCATCTGCGAACTCTTCCACCTTCCAGCGGACGTAGCAACGACGGCAGTGATCGTCGCCAACACTGATCGTGCCAACCACCCCTGAACATACCCTGTGGTACTGCAGCTGTTAGAATCCTCACGTGCTTGAAGCGGACTACCTCGTTGTCGGTGCGGGCGCCATGGGGATGGCGTTCACTGACGTGCTCATGACGGAAACCGAAGCCACGGTCATTCTGGTCGATCGGTACCAGCGGCCCGGGGGGCACTGGAACCACGCCTACCCCTTCGTGCGCCTCCACCAGCCGTCCTCCTTCTACGGGGTCAACTCCCGGCGCCTGGGCACCGACGCCAAGGACACCACCGGCTTGAACCAGGGCCTTTATGAGCTGGCCTCGGGGCCCGAGGTGGTTTCCTACTTCGACCACGTGCTGCACCAGCAGTTTCTGCCCAGCGGCCGGGTGCAGTTCTTCCCGATGTGCGACCACCTAGGCGGCCGAACCTGGCGGTCACGGGTCTCCGGCGCCACCTACCACGCCGGCGAAGGGACCAGGGTGGTGGACGCTACCTACATGCGCGTCACCGTTCCCGCCATGGGACCGCCTCGCTACCTGGTCGCGCCAGGCGTGCGTTGCGTACCGGTCAACGAGCTGGCCCACGTCGACACTCCCCCGGACCGCTACGTCGTGGTCGGCGCCGGCAAGACCGGTATTGATGCCTGCCTGTTCCTGCTGGCCAACGGCGTGAACCCCAACGCCATCGCGTGGATCATGCCCCGGGACGCCTGGCTGATCGACCGGGCCTCGGTGCAGCCCGGATCGGAGTTCTTCGAGGCATCACTGGGCACGGTGGCCGCCTCCTTCGAGGCCGCCGCCGGCGCGTCCACCGTCGAGGAGCTGTTTACCAACCTCGAGGCTCGCGGCGCGCTGCTGCGGCTCGATCCCGCCGTTCGACCGACCATGTACCGCTGCGGGACGGTGACCCAAGCCGAACTGGTAGAGCTCCGGCGCATTGACAACGTGATACGGCTCGGTCGCGTCCAACGCATTGATCCGGACCGCATCAGCCTGGAGGGCGGCACCATACCCACCGGTCCCGACACGCTGCACATCGACTGCAGCGCCGACGGCCTGGCGTCACGCCCGGCGGTACCCGTCTTCGCCGGGGACCGCATCACGTTGCAGACGGTGCGCAGTTGTCAACAGGTGTTCAGCGCCGCCTTCATCGGCCATGTCGAAGCGACCTATTCCAGTGACGACGAGAAAAACGCCCGTTGCACCGTGGTACCGCACCCGAACACCGCGCTCGACTGGTTGCGGGGCACGCTGGCCAACACCCACAACGCGGCCGGTTGGCGTCAGGAGGCCCCGCTGCGTGAATGGCTGGTGGCCGCCCGCCTCGACGGCTTCACTCGCAGCCGCGCCGAGATCGGCACCAACCCCGCCCATCTCGAGCTTCTCGCCAAGATCGCCGAGTACTCAGCCCCTGCCATCGCCAACCTCGAACGCCTGCTCGCCCGGAACGACACGTAGCCACTAGACGATTCCCGGGACTGCCACCACGGACCGGATCGGCAACTAACGTTGCACGTCATGCGCCTTGGGTTGTTGTTGGGGTTCGAGGATTCATTGGAGGCGATAAAGACCATCGCCAAAGCCGGTGAGGCGGCCGGCCTGGGGTCCATGTACACCGCGGAGGCCGGGCGCACCGCAGTTGTGGCCGCGGCCGCGGTGATCGGTGTCACCGAACGGGTTCGGGTCGGCACGTACATCGTGAACGCCTACGGGCGCGATCCGTGGCTCACTGGCCTGGCAGCCCGGGACCTCGACGAGTTGAGCGGCGGCCGCTTCGTGCTAGGCATCGGCACCGGTAACCCTCACTTCAACGAGTGGTACATGGGCGTCGACGCCACCAAGGCACACTCCAGACCGTTGGCGAAGCTTCGCGACTATGTCGAGATCGTGCGGGCGGTGGTGGCGGGTCGGGCCGGTGAACCG
>JANPEN010000497.1:0-3307 GCA_031422955.1 Acidimicrobiia bacterium | reverse complement strand
GTCGAGGGCCAGGTCGGGGGCGGGGGTAAGGGCCTGGCTGACCTTAGGTGTTTCCTCCCAGTCGATGGAGAGCTGCTCGCCGCTGTGCAAGCGTTGGGAACGAGCAGCCACCACCACTCCGTTCACGCTGACCTGGCCTTCTTGGACCAACTCAGCGGAGGACTTGCGGGAAAGCCCGGTGAGCAGGGCAACCACCCGGTCGACGCGCTCTCCGTCGAGCGCAGCCACCACTTCTGACTGCAGGCTCATGGGAACTCGCTTCTTTGGGGTCGGGCCCAGAAAGGGTCAGGCTCGGAAAGGGTGATGGTCCGATGGGGGCGGGTCAACGGCGGAAGCCGGTACCGGTTGGCCTGAACATGGTGGCTACCACCAACACCACGCCGCCGCCGGTGAGGGCCATGTCGGCCACGTTAAAGATGGGCCACCACTGCAGATCGACGAAATCGGTCACCTTGCCCCCGAACAGTCCCTCGCCCGGCTGCACCACCCGATCGACGAGGTTGCCCAACGCCCCGCCGATCACCAGCCCGATGCACACCGCCCCCAGCCGGCTGGTGATGGAAAGGCTGGTCCGAATGAGCACCGCGATGACCGCGATACCGACGATGCCGATGATGGAACCCCATCCTTCGAAACGACTGAAGGCCGCACCGGAGTTGAAGGCCAGGTTGAACCGGAGGCTGCCAATCAGCTCCACCGGCTCGTCCAGCGTGCGGGCCCAGCCCTTGGATGCCTGATCTAGGGCGACGACCAGTGCCGCGGCGGCGCCGACGAGCCCCCACCGCAGACAACGGGTCAATCTGGGTGGCGCGTCGGCGTGGGCTAGGACGGCGGCGGGTTCCTCGGGCGGGGGCACGACCCTGGTTGGTTCGGTAGGCGCGTCGATGATGCTTCTCCAGCGCTCGAACGGTCACCTGCGATTATAGGCCCGCAGGCCACCGCTCCCGGCCCCGAGGCCACCGTGCCCGGCGCGCTCAGCGACGCCGGAAGCGGGAACGCAACTCGTCGTTGCCTTCAAAAAAACGCAGCGCAGGGTCGGTGGGGTCACGATCTTCGAAGAAACGGAGCGCCTCGTCGTCTTCGGGCTGTTCGCCTACCGCGCGACGCAGCTCATCGAGAAAAGTGTCTCCACTGGAGGCCTCCTCGGTTTGCACCACCGTCGGGGGGGCCTCGGGACTGGTCAACACCGTCACCCCCGCCGAGGGGGCGGCGGGCCGGGGAGGCACCGCCCCGGGGGCGACCGTCGCCTGGTTGGCCGCACCCGAGCCGCTACCAGGAGGGGGCGGCGGAGGAGGAGGGGGAGCCAGACCGACCCAGGGCGGGGCGGCTCCTCCCACCATGGGCGCGGCGCCCTCGAGTGGTGCGCCCAGCCCGCTGGAGGGACGTTCAGTGGCGGGCCGCGTCTGGGGCGGGACGGTGGAAGCGACTGGAGAGCGACGTCCAGCGGCCGCCGCGACCGGGCTCCCGGCCGGCTGATGCGACGCCGGGTCAGCCGGGTCAGCCGGGTCAGCCGGGTCGGTCTGGTCTGCGCGGTCGGTCTGGTGCCGATCCACTGCCTCGTCACCGGCTTGCTCCTCAACGGCGGGCGCCGTCACGGCAGGCGCAGAGGCTGGTTTGGCCTCCAGGCTGGGAGCGGCCGAGGTCGTGTGCCCACCCGGGGCGAGGTGGTCGGGCGCGCGCAACGGGGCAGACTCAGGCACGGCGGGGCCAGGAACCACCTCGGCAAAGCCGTCTTGTACCCGACCGGCGCCGCCCTCCAGCGTCGGGGTGGAGGACTCGGCTGGGATCCAGCTCAGGGAAGACACCTCCTCAGCCGGCTGGGAGGGGTTGATGATGAGCGTGGGGTCCGCCGATGCTGACACCCGCACATCGTCTCGTCCGACCGGGTCACGGGAGATCAGCGCGGCAGGGCCGGCTAAAAGCGAGGTGGGCAACAACGGCGGGGGCGGGGAGGTTGGCTTGGCTGGGGTGACCGGCACGGTGCCGACCCGGGGGGCGAAAGGGGACCGGCTGAGGGGGTTGGTCAGCGTCGACGCTGACCCTGACGTCGGCTCCGGTTCGGCCTCGAGGCGTGGGCTGGCTTCATCCTGGGTACTGGCGGGGGTTGCCTCGAGGGAACCCAACGCCGGTGGGGTCAGCTGACCGAGGGACGTCTGGCCTTCCACGACCTCGCGTAGTTGACCCAGCAGGGTGCTCATACGGTCCCGGTGCAGGGCGGCATGAGCATCGAGGGCGTGCACGTCATGGACCAGGGCGTCCCGGCGCCGTTCGAGCACGCCGACCTCCTCGGTCAAGCGGGCCAGTTTCTCCTGGGCGTGACGAATGGCGGCGGACTCGGCGTCGACCACCATGCGGTCCGACTTCTGGCGGGCGTCGACCAGCAAGCGACTGGCCTGCTCACGGGCCCCGGCCAGCGTGGCTTGGCTCTGACTGTCGGCCAAGCGCAACTTCTCCGCCATCTCGGCCTCCGCCTGCACGGCGCTCGCCCGGGAGGCGGCTTCCCCCTGCGCAGTGACGCGGCTGGCGTGATCCTCCGCGGCGGCGTAGTGCTGACGGGCCTGGGCCTCGGCGGCAGCCACGATGGCGGCCGCGCTCTCCTCTGCCTCATTGATGGCGGCATCGGCGGTACGTTGGGCCAGGACCAGGGTCCGCCGCAGCGTGTCATCGGTGTCGGAGGAGTCCCGGGCCCTTGCCTCGGCTCGGGCGGTACGGGCGTTGGCTGACTCGACCTGATCGGTGACGTCCCGAACCTTCTCGTGCAACTGGGCGAAGGCCACCGCCACTCGTTCGAGAAAGTCGTCAACCTCCTCGGGGTCGTAGCCCCGGAACTTCTCCCGGAACTCGACATCTTCCAGGAGCTTCGGCGTGACGTCCATGGAAAAAAGCCTATCGAGTCCTCTCCGCGAGTTGACGGATACCCTGCGAGGTCAAAGGGGTTTGTCCGGTGGGCCAGCCTGAGCGGTGCGGCCAATTCAGCTCAGCAGATCACGGCTCGCAGCAAAAGGATGCCGAAGCCCACCGCCAGGGATGACAGATCGATGGCGGCGGCACCGGCCCGCACCGGGGGCAACATCCGCCGTACCGGGGCCAATACCGGCTCGGTCAGGCGGGACAGCACCTCACCGGCACGGCCGTTGCGGGCGCTGGGGAGGTAGCTGACCAACGAGCGGGCGATGAGGATCAACAGGTAGACGGACAGGACGAGACAGACGAGGGACCTCATCGCTCGTCGTCGAAACCGCGTTCGCGAAGCCGACGGCGTTCGTCTTCAGCCAGGTGGACATCGGCCGGGGTCAGCAAAAAGACC
>JANPEN010000496.1:0-15896 GCA_031422955.1 Acidimicrobiia bacterium | reverse complement strand
GGCCCACCAAACCGCGCTAGCCGGACGACCGTCCGTACAGAACCCCACGTGAGCGCACCAGATCCCACCCGCTGGACGGTCCTTTTGGGACTCTTAATCCGCAGGTTCTGGGTTCGAATCCCAGGGGGCGCACGTCAAAAGTCCAGGTCAGGGCGGTGCGAGCCTCGGGATGCGGGGCACGGCGGTTGTGTTGGCGCCTAACGTGGCGCCAACGCCGGTAGACACCGTCCGACCTCGTGGCCGGGGGCTGAGGCGGGGTGGGCGCTGTAATCGAGTCGAGGTGTTCATACCCCCGCTAAGCGCATCGGGCCGGCGAGATTCGACAACCGTTCCCGACGAGTTCTACCCAAGCACCAAACCGCCTGGTGTTGAGCGACAGGTTCGCTGAGCACGGTGGGGGTGGGCTGGCGACGTTGATGACCACCATGGCGGCGCTGGAGTGGCGGCGAGAGCGAGAAGGTTGCCAACCATGGACGCCGATGGACGCGTCCCGACAGGTTGATGCCGGCCTCCGGTGTCTGCAGGGGCGACGGCGTGCAGAGCTGTCAGAAGCGATCCGCTTCCGACGGTCTGGTGGCCATCTCGGGCAGAGCCATGGTCGGCCACCTCGCCCTCGCCGCTCACCCACCGGGACGAACTCGCCGAGTTGCGGGCGTTGTCTTGTGACGCCGCATAGTCGGATCAGCTGGCGCCTGGCGTACTGCCGGCATCAGCCACCGGCACACTTCGGCCCCGATGTAGCTGTGGGCCTTCTGGGCAAGCTCAGGGGCGGCCGCATAGGAGGCGGGTAGGCGCCCGCGCGGTGCGTTGGTCGCAAAACGAGCGCTGCTGCTGGAGCTAGCGGTTACTGTCTTCGTCATCTCAGCTCAGGGGACGCCTGTCGATGAGGGGTGAGGTGGCCATGGCGTTGAAGACCCGGCTATGCGAGCGACTGGGCATCGAGTACCCGATCGTGTTGGCGCCGATGGGTTCCTGGAGCGAGGCGTCATTGGCGGCGGCGGTGTCCAATGCCGGTGGGCTTGGCACCTTCGGTGCAGCCGGTCGGATCATGGGTCTCACCGAGCAATACGTGCGTGACACGATCGCCGCTCTCAGGGACAGCACCGACAAACCATTCGGAGCCGGGTTCATAACCCAGCTCATCGCGGAGAACCCCGCGAACTTCGACATCGTCCTGGAAGCGGAGGTGCCTGTTGTCCTGCTCTCCTTCGCTGATCCAACTCCCTACGTCGCTCTAGCAAAACAGACCTCGACCACCACGATCTGCCAGGTCCAATCCTTCGAGGGCGCCAAGATGGCAGTCGAGGCTGGGACGGACATCCTCGCCGTGCAGGGCAACGAGGCGGGAGGCCACACCGGCCGCCAGAACCTCTTGCCGTTCCTTTGCCGCGTCCTTGACTCGTTTCCGCACATTCCCGTGATCGCAGCGGGCGGGATCACCAATGGCAGGTCGCTAGCCGCAGTCCTCGCAGCCGGCGCCGACGGCGCATGGATGGGAACCGCGTTCCTCGCCGCCACCGAAGCGGCAGCTGTACAACCCGGCCACCTCGACGCCCTCGTAGCTTCAGATGGTTCTGACACCGTGTACAGCGAGGTCTACGACATCCTCCTGACCGCTGGCTTCAAAGGGCCAACGTGGCCTGACGGCGTCGCGTTCCGGACCCGCCACCTGGCCTTGGTGGACCGCTGGCATGGCCAGGAGCGCGAGCTTCGCGCTCAGCTCGAAGATGTAGTCCCGACGTTTCGATCGGCGCTCCGCAGCGGCGACCCGGACTACACCCCACTGATTTACGGAGAAGGCGCAGCCAGCGTCAGCCGCCAGCAGTCAGCCGCCGACATCATCAGTGAGATCACTTCCGACGCCCAGCGTCGACTATCTCGAAGTTGACGCGGCGAGCACCGACGCCAGAGGCATCACTTACTGCCGGATGCGTCTGTCGGAATGCCGTTGTAACGGAGTCCGCCTGCCAGCTCGCTACCGGCCAATACGTAGTGCGGTGTGGTCGTGCGGTTCGAGCGTGCAGGCTGCGATCCTCGTCGTATCCTCCCATGCTTGCACGCTGTGCGCGTTGTCGGGTCGACTTCCGATGGCCTGGTCGCCTTGTAGGGGCGGGCCGTCTGGGTCGATGCCGAGGTGTTTGTGCCGTAGCTCTCGATGGCTTCAGCGCCGACGTCCCAGCGCTGGAATTCGCCTCGGGGCGTCGTCCGAGGGTCTCGGTGAGGTAACTCGCCGGTGCTCGCCCGTTCGCTGCACTCGGAGTTCGAGCACCCGGTCGACGGCCTCGAGTCGTTCGGTGACGACGCGCCGGACGGCAACGTCGTCGGGCAGCGCACTCATTGCCAGCTGAGCTTGCAACACGTCGGATCGGGCGGCAGCAACGCGGTGGTTGCCGTCGAGGAGTACTCGACGTGTGCGTTCGGGACCGTCGGGGTCTCGGCGTCGCGCTCTTGTTGACAGGGTGGGTCCCGATTCGGTGCGGGCGTTGTTGCATGATTATGGGCCGGTGTTGACTGCGACACCTGGAGCACTGATTGCGGGCAAGACCAACCTGACCAACTATGGGTGATCCATGCCCATGGTTCGAACTAACCCCAGCCCGAGCCCGCAGCTCGGACGGCGGGGAGTTGCAGGCGTCACACAAGGAGACCAAGCTTGTGGCATAACTGACAAACCGTCCTACCTGGGCCTGCTCAACCGGATCGCCAACGCAGAGACCGACGCCGAGTGCTACCTCAACGCCTGGGCCGAATCAACGCCACCGTGACGACGTCCGCCAGATCATCGCAACCGTCGCGCTACGAGAAGGCGAGCACGGCAAGGCATTCGCCAAGCGCATGTGCGAGCTGGGGCACGCGATGGAACCCGCCGCGGAGAGCAAGGTCGCGGAGCGCCTGCCGATCACTTCCTCGACGACGCTGTCCGACCGGGAGACGTTCGAGAAGCTCGGCTTCGGTCAGCCCACTGACCCAGCGAAGCCCGACCAGTTCGCCGCCATGTTCAATGACGCCACCATCGACATCCAAACCGGTGCCCTGCTCGGCCGCTACATCTCCGAAGAACGTGACAGCACGCGGATGTTTCAGGCGTGTTACCAGCAGCTGTGCGCCGAGGAGAACGGTGCCTCCTCCGCTAACGCGACCGAGGAGCGACTGTCCCGGGTCGAGTGCCTCCTCGAGGAACTCGTCGCCAGGCTATCGACCTCCAAGGCCAAGTAAGACCGCCCAACCGGAACCCTCGGAGCGCCTCCCGTCCCTGCACCAAACTGGAGCGCTCGGCGCCCGGTTCGTGTTGGGCGCCGGGAACGTCCAGCAGCTACTCGAGCAGGGTCGAGCACAGACCGGACGGCGTCTTGAACCACCAGGCACCGGGGAAGATGCTCGTGCCCCGATCCCCGGCCAGCGCGTGGGACATCGAACGGATCGAGGACTGCAGTGGGGCGCGGGTGGAGTGCTTCGCCCATCGGGCAGGACGTGTTTCCGGCTGGCGAGGTGGCCGTGCGTTCATGGACCCACAGCCAAACGCTGGAGATGATGGCCGACGCCGAGGAGTGGCTGGCCACCGTCGTCTCGCGATTGAGGTCTCGACGTCAACGATGGAGGGTGCATGGCTGATGCGATGTGGGTCGAGTGTGGTGGGTTGCGCGTTGACCGAGCGATGTACGAGTTCATCAGCGACGAGGTGCTGCCCGGTTCCGGCGTCGATCCGGTTGGCTTCTGGGCCGGCTTGACGGAGATCGTTGACACCCTGGGACCACGCCATCGGGAGCTTCTGGCGGTTCGTGGCCGCATGCAGGACTCGATCGATGCGTGGCATCGCGAGCAGGCCGGTGCCGTTCACGACCCGGCCGAGTACCGCCAGTTCCTGACGTCGATCGGCTATATGGTCGCGCCCGGGGAACCGTTCAGGGTCCAGACCACGGACGTCGACTCCGAGATCTCCGAGACCGCCGGCCCCCAGCTGGTCGTGCCGGTAACCAACGCCCGCTATGCGCTCAACGCCGCCAACGCTCGCTGGGGCTCGCTCTACGACGCGTTGTATGGGACCGATGCGCTCGGGGACCTACCGGCCGGCGGCACCTACGACCCGGTCCGCGGGGCGAGGGTGGTGGCGTGGGTCCGTAGCTTCCTCGATGACGTGCTGCCCTTGCAGCAAGGGTCTCATGTCGATGCCACCGGCTTCCGGGTCGAGCACGGGTCCTTGGTGGTCTCCCTGCGTGACGGCTCCAGCGGCGCGCTCCAGCGCCCCGGCGCGCTACGGGGTAGTCGCGGCGACCCCGCGGATCCGTCGGCGCTGCTGCTGGAGAACAACGGCCTGTCCATCGAGGTCGTCCTCGACCGAGCTGGGCCGGTCGGCTCAGCGGACAGCGCTGGCATCGACGACGTGCTGTTGGAGTCGGCCGTGACGACGATCATGGACTTCGAGGACTCCGTCGCCACGGTGGATGCCCTCGACAAGGTCGGCGCCTATCGGAACTGGTTGCATTTGATGAAGGGTGATCTGACCCAGAGCGTCACCAAAGACGGACGCACCTTCGTTCGCCGGTTGGCCGAGGACCGCGTGTACGCCGCGGCGGACGGGTCAAGCATCGCCAAGCGAGGGCGTTCGCTCCTGCTGGCACGCAACGTGGGCCACCTCATGACCACACCCGCCGTGCTCGATCGAGACGGCCAGCAAGTGCCCGAGGGCATCCTTGATGCGATCGTGACGGTGCTGGCCGCCACGCACGACCTCGCGCGTCCCGCCGAGGAGCGCAACTCGCCGGCTGGGTCGGTGTACATCGTGAAGCCGAAGATGCACGGCCCAAGCGAGGTCGCTCTCACCGACGCCCTCTTCGCTGGCGTGGAGCAAGTGCTCGGGCTGGCTGCCAACACCGTGAAGATGGGCATCATGGACGAGGAGCGACGCACCACCGTCAACCTCGCCGAATGCATCCGCGCCGCCAAGTCCCGTGTCGTGTTCATCAACACCGGCTTCCTCGACCGCACCGGCGATGAGATCCACACCTCGATGCTGGCCGGAGCGATGGTCCGCAAGGCCGACATGCGCTCCCAGCGTTGGATCGAGGCCTACGAGGACTGGAACGTCGACGTCGGCCTGGCCTGTGGCCTGCGCGGCCGAGCGCAGATCGGCAAGGGGATGTGGGCGGCGCCCGATCGGATGGCCGACATGCTCGAACAAAAAATCCGGCATCCTCTGGCCGGCGCCAACTGTGCGTGGGTGCCGTCCCCTACCGCGGCGACGTTACATGCCACCCACTACCACCGCGTCGACGTGCACGAACGCCAGCGGGCGCTTGCCGGTGCCAGCCGCTCGTCGCTCGAGGACCTGCTGTCCATCCCGGTCGCCGTCTCCGTGGACTGGTCCTACACCGATCGCCTGGCCGAGGTCGACAGCAACGTGCAGGGAATCCTCGGTTACGTCGTGCGCTGGATCGACCAGGGCATCGGGTGCTCCAAGGTTTCCGACATCAACGGCATCGCGCTGATGGAAGACCGCGCCACCTGCCGCATCTCCTCCCAGCACGTCGCCAACTGGCTGCATCACGGCGTCGTCAGCGAAGCGCAGGTGCGTGATTGCTTCCAGCGGATGGCCGTGGTCGTCGACCGCCAGAACGAGGGTGACCCGGCCTACCGCCCGATGGCCCCCACCCTCGACGGACCTGCGTTCTGCGCTGCCACCGATCTGGTGTTCAAGGGCACCGCACAGCCATCCGGCTACACCGAGCCGCTCCTACACGCCTGGCGCGCCGAGCAGAAGCGTTCCACACCCAACACCGGTCCCGAGCATCAGCCTTGACCGCGCCGGCACGACCATCGCGGGGCAGCACCGAACGACCTGCGCGCCGAGGAACGATTCCTCATCAGCGCCGTCGAGCAGCACATTGCTCCGGAACCGGCACAACGCCCAGCCGCCGATTGTCCCGCTCGATACGAGCGACACTGTGGCGCGCTGCGAATCGTGAAACGCTCCCCGCGATCCATTGAAGGGCTCCCATCGGCTGATGCTCTCATGTTCGAAGTCGGCCGGGTTCTCATAGCGCCGGACGACACCGAGGACCGCCTCGCGGACCGGTAGTCTCCTCGGCGCGTCCGACTCACCGACTGCCGCCGTAGGAGCCGCGAGCAGATCAAGGCCGCCCCGACGCCGCCATGACCGCCACCGGACGTGCTCGGCAACGACATCCACAAGCTTCCGACCACGCCGCAACCGTGGGGCGCAGCGATCCGCGCCTCCGGCGGGTACCTCACCCCGCTGGTGCGGCACGTTCCCCGCACCGTGCCGAGTCCGCCGCAGTGTTGGGGCTGGGCTACCTCGACGTGGCTCGGCGCCACGTGATGTACGTCGTGACGTCGAACCCGTCGACCTGTGTGGTCGGTGTGTTGAAGACCGCCAACTCGCCGTCGAAGGCGACGTGACGGAGCACCTCGGTGCCGATCAACTGCGGGTCAACGGCGCCACGCGGCGTCAAGATGAACACGCGACGGTCCTCAGCCACAACATAGGAACCGAACGTCGCGAGGTAGTTTCCCTGGTCCGGCGGGCGGTCGGGGTCCGTCAACTGCACGGAGTACAGGCCGGACGAATCGAACATGAACATTCCGATCGGGTGGTCGCCATACGGATGGGTGATTTCCCCGTCGGAGCGGCGCGACTCCAGTGCCACCAATTCGAACGTTCCGACCAGTTCATCCTGCAGTCCCACGCGGTGACCTCCATCGCCGGCGACGCCAGCCGGTACGGGCCCAAGCGTACCGTCGGCCGGGGTGGCGCCCCTGCCGGCTGGGAGCACAGCGTCGGGCGACGCAGCGCGCTTTCGGGTGACGAACGAGCACGGGAACCTGCCGAAGGCCGACCGCAAGGACCCCGATGACGCACTCCGACACCGCCTCACCGAGCGAGGCTCCTCATCGGCGCGGACGCCCGCGCCGGCGCTCACGGCATCGTGTTCGGGTAATACTGCCCGACGTCGAGAGTCGCCACCTCCGAGTAGAAGTCGGAGTCGAACGGCCAGTCGTTCTCTTCACCGGGTAACGGGCTCTGCATGAAGCGGCCAAACTCTCCGCCGTGGCGGGCGCTGCCGACCGCCGAGTACGCCTGGCGCTTGTACGTCCAGTTGTCCGGCTGCAGGCTGTGCGCCTCCTTGAAGTGACCGATGGCCAGGGCGCGGCGGCCACTAATCCACAGATGCGTCGCCAGCTCAAAGTGAGCGGCTGCCCGGGAGACTTCGGGCCCGCGGCGCTGCGACCGGCTGATCACCTCCTCGGGAGACATCGCG
The DNA here is from genome assembly GCA_031422955.1 of Acidimicrobiia bacterium. Lineage (GTDB taxonomy): Bacteria > Actinomycetota > Acidimicrobiia > Acidimicrobiales > CAIXPF01 > CAIXPF01. The sequence goes on along the minus strand of JANPEN010000496.1, from coordinate 8,619 downwards.
TACTGGCTGGCGCCACCGTGGTCGACCCAGTCGCGAATCTTGTCGGCGTACGTCTCGCGGTCCTGCCCGCTCGCTAGGACGTCGACTGGTCCGCCCTCGCGGGGAGCAGGCGCATTCGGCGCGCGCCCCAGCGCCGGGAGCGCCGCCCGTAACCGCTCCATGACCCCCTCGGGACGCGGGCCCGGCCAGCCTGGCTCCGGCGGCCGCACGATCACGCCGTGCTCGTCGATCCACACCACGTTCGGAACGTTGAGGACCCCGAACACGGCATCCATCTTGTGGCTCGGGTCCACCAGTGCCGGATGCTCGGGTGCCGCCGCCTCGATGTACGGCCGGGACACCTCAGGACCACTCATCTCGAGTGACACTGTCACGACCTCCAAACCGAGCGGATGCAACTCGTTCCTCAGCGCCTGCCACCCGGGCAGGTCCCAAGCACAGCCTCAATACGGCGCCCAGGCGACGAGAAGCACCTTCCGGCCGCGCAACGACGAGAGCCGGAACTCGTTACCGTCGAGGTCGTCAAGGACGAGCTCGGGCGCTTCCGCGCTCAGCAGCGTTCGGCCGCCGAACGACTCCGGACCAAGCGCCCACAAGCCCGCCTCCTCGTCCCCGACGAGTGCCATGCCGAGCCGTTCGGCGCAGGCACGGACCTCGAAACCTCCGCCCTGTGACAACGGCACGCAGGCGTCACCCTTACACGCGCCCTCGGGTTTGATCATCCAACCCGTCGCTCGCGCAAACTCGTCCGTCGACACGTCAAAGCTCTGGAGAATCATGTCCGAATCGTAATCCAGGCGGTCGCTACTGAGGCTCCGCTACCGCGTCGCCGCGACCAACTCCCTTGAGCAGCTGTTAAAGGCGGTACCTCCCGTTGCTGAAGGACACTCACCATATCCCGAAGGGAGCGGTACTTCTTCGCGCCGGTTCCACCAGGTTCCGGGGGGCGTAGGTGGCGGACGTGCCGACAGCGTAGAGGTTGCTGGCGTGCAGGCGCGCCACGTCGAACGGGGCGAACAGCACCGACACAGATCCGCTCGCACAACGGGGTCGGGCACAGCCGCCTGTTCGACCATCTCGAAGTAGCGGCCGCACACTCGGGCCATCGCCTACACGATGAGGGGCACAACCAGACCGGTTAGCCGTCCAGGACCTGCTCAAGAAGAACGGCGGGAGCCACTATCTGGCAAGGGGCCTGAATAGCGACAGGGCGGAGAAGTTCAGCGTCACGGACATCGGGTAGTACGAGGTGCTCGAGGGAACCAACCGGCCCGATGCGGTCGTGGTGCTCGAGTTCGCGTCGATGGAGGCAGCACATGGTTTCTTCGACGACCCCGACGACAAGCCGTGCGGGATAAGCGCCTCGCCGGCTCGAAGGCCGACATCTACTTGGTGCCCGCCTTCTAAGCGGCGTCCCAGGTGAAGCGCACCAGGTCGAGCGTCATGAACCCAGGCGCCGCGGAAGATGCTCGTGACCCGAGCCTGAGCGTGGCGGAAATGCGTCTGTGCTGGTCAGCGGCGTGCCCGGCGGTAGGGTCCGCGGTCGTGTTTCGGTCGCTGCCGTTCGTTGTCCGTCTCGTCGTGGCCCGTGTCGGGCTACTGCTGGCCAGCGGCGATCGTCGCGATGCGGAGATCCTGGCGTTGCGTCACCAGCTGCTGGTGTTGCAGGGGCAAGTGCCTCGTCCAGCCTTCGATGACCGGGACCGCACCGTGCTCGGCGTGCTGTCCCAGGTGTTCGATCGCGACCGTCTCGGGCAGGTGTTCCTGATCGTGCAGCCGACAACGGTGCTGGGATGGCACCGCCGGCTCGTCGCTCGTCACTGAACACATCCCGCCCACCGCAAGCCCGGCCGTCCGCGGACAAGCCGGGAGATCTGCCGGCTCGTCTCGCGGCTCGACAGCGAGAATCCGACCTGGGGCAACCGGCGGATCCACGGAGAGCTCCTCTCGGCCACAAGATCGCAGCTTCGACGGTGTGGAGCACCTTTGCGCGGCGCCGGCCGCGAGCCAACACCAGGGCGGATGGGTCCGTCGTGGTCGGAATTCATTCGTTCCCAGGCGAAAGCGGTGATCGCAACCGACCTCTTCACCGTGGACACCGTGTTGCTGCGCCGGTTCTACGTGCTGTTCTTCATCGCGGTGGACACCAGGATCGTGCACCTCGCTGGGATCACCACCAACCCGACCGGACCGTGGACGACCCAGCAGGCGAGGAATCTGCTGATGCGCCTCGACCGTGCGGTGCGGTTCGTGATCCACGATGGCGGCGGCCAGTACACCCCCAGCTTCGACGACGCGCTCGACCGCCGCGACGTAAAACGGCGGGATTGAAGTTGGCCGACGCACCAACGGAGCCGACGCATTCTCGGCACCTTCACGCACCCGAGGCCCCCAACACGCCGGTGCTGCCGCGTCCGCTGGGAACGCAGCTTGGGTGCTCACCCCACAGGATCAACGAACGGTTTCCGCGACATGTTCAGTGACTTGCACCCTGGGCTCGGGGATGTCGAACACCTGCCGGCGGCATTCACCCACCGCTGCCGCGTTCTCCAGAGACGCACCGCAACCCCCGCAGCACTGCGGCCGATGCCGCACGATCACATCAGGGTTTTCGCTCTGACGCAGCGCGGAACCCGGTGACCCAGGCTGTCTACCTGGCTTCCGGCCGGTTTTCGTACGCTGGGATTGCTTGCGTGCCTGACGCATCGCTCGCTCCGTCGCAGTGTCCGACGAAGGCGGCATCGACGAGTTCCGGTTGATAGACGCCAGCAACTCCGCGGCAAGCGCCCTCAGTTTAGTAACCTCAGCCTGGAGCTCAGCAATCCGTTGCTGATCCGCAGTCACGAAACACTGTCTACCACACCGAGCGCGGACCGTGATGGACCCCCACACACCGCGCGATCAGACCTGAATAGTTACCTCCGCGGACACCTCCCGGCCGATACCGGCGCGAGGTCATTCGGCAGTAGGCAGACCGCATCGCCGAAGCCCCAATCCTTTCGATGGAGCGTGGTTGCGTTCAACCGCGCACGGCTTGTTCGATCGTAGCGACGTCGATCTTTTTCATAGGCATCATGGCCTCGAAGGCACGTTTGGCTTTCTCGCCGCCCTCCCTCAAGGCATCGGTCAAGATCTTGGGGGTGATCTGCCAGGAGACGCCCCATTTGTCCTTGCACCAGCCGCATTGGCTTTCCTGCCCGCCATTGCCGACGATCGCATTCCAGTAGCGATCGGTTTCGGCTTGGTCCTCGGTCGCTACCTGGAAGGAGAACGCCTCCGTGTGCGTGAACTCGGGACCACCGTTGAGCCCGACGCAGGGAATACCGAGAACGGTGAACTCGACGACCAACGCATCGCCCTTCTTGCCCGCCGGATAATCGCTGGGTGCAAGCTGGACGGCGCCAAATGCGCTATTGGGAAAGGTGTCGCAGTAAAAACGGGCGGCCTCCTCGGCATCTTTGTCATACCAGAGGCAAACCGTGCTCTTTGTCATGACAGGTACTCCACTTCTCGTCGCAGACGCTCCGCTCTGAAAGACCTACCCCTCAGCGACGATCCAAAACCTCATCGACACCTGGCGAACTCTTCCCCGGTTCGAGCCGTCCGTTTGAACGCACTCCGGATCGGGTAGACACGGCCGAGGAACGGTGGAACCCGCACCCCAACGACATGTCGGATATAGGCGTGGCCAATCCCCAGGGGTGCTCACCGAAAATCCCCACCTGTGGGGTGTGGTCATGTCCGCGTGGAGTTAGGTGTTCGTGGACCGGATGTTGGCGTTTCCGAGCCACAGGGCGAGCACGGCGGTGTCGACCCAGGCGTGGAGTAAAGACATCGCGCAGCTGTGTCTGATCTGAGCTAGCGGTGAGCTTGCGGTAGCGTCGTGAAGGTGTCAGAGCTGCCCTCCGTCATCGAGTTCCAGGGCCAGTTCCGCTTTGCTGCGCCGCCGGCGGTGGTCTGGGCGTGCATCGAGCAGACCGATGATTTCGAACGGAGGTGGAGCTGGCTCGGCGATTTCCACTTCACCGGCCTTGGCGTACGAGCCGGCTCGGTGCTGGTGGGGATCATCGCCCCACCTCTCCCGTACCGCATGCGCGTCCAAGTGGTGCTGGAGGACTGCGTCAAGCCCCAGTCGATCAGCGCCGCCGTCCACGGTGATCTCGAGGGCTCGGCCCATCTCACGCTCCTGTCGGACCACGACAGCACGATCGTGACGGCTGCGTGGACCCTGCAGATGATGCAGCGGAGCATGCGGTTGGCCGACCGGGTGGCGCATCCGCTTCTGCGTTGGGGTCACGACCGGGTAGTGGATGCCACGGTGGAAAGCTTCCGTCGCACCGTGGAGTCCCAACGTTAACGGAGCCGGGCGACGGCGAAGGCAGCGGCAAAGGCGATGAGACCCCAGGAGATGGCGCGCAACGCCTGTTCGAGCGGCGCCCGCAGCGTCGCTGAGTCGATGGGGCGAGTGGTGCCATCCACGAGGACCATGGATCCTGTGACCCGCTCGACTTGGCGCCGTAACAGCCGGGCCGGTCCGCTCAGTGTCCGCTGCGCGTAGGAGAGCGCGAAGGCACCGCACGCGGCCAGAACGGCGGCGAGGCCGACACGGGACGTTTGGGCGACGTAGCCGACGAGCAGTGGGAACGCCCCCCAGGAAAGCGCGAACCCGGCGTCGGTGTGCACGATGCCCCCGAACAGCTCGGCGTTGTAGGCCACCACCAGCACCGGGCCCACCACGATAAAGGGCACGAGCACGACCCCCACGCGTGTGACGCCGGCAGCTCCCAAACCGCACGCGACGAACAGACCGAACCCGGTCGCAGCCTTCAACGAGCGATTCGATAGCTGCGTGCGCAACGGCCGACCGTGCAGCTCATCGAGCGCGTGGGCCGCGATCCCAACCGCGGCGAAGAAGGCCAGCAGCGTTGCCACCAACCGGCCGGCGTCCACGTGTGGTGCCAGCGCCGCGCCCATCACGACGTAGGAGAGGTGCCAAGCCGTGTATGGCGGATGCAGCAGGGTCCACCAATCGCGCCACGGGCCGGGCCGGGCGGCATAGTACGCCGGTCGCCGGTCGCGGTCAGTCATGGGCCTTTGTTCCCCACATGATCAGACCGCCACCGAGGCTCATGATCCGCACCCCGACGTCGATGAACCCGGCGTTCTCCCACGCCGCGGTGTGCCAGGACAGCGGGTAGCGACGGTAGTGGCGCGAGATGCTCGGTCCGAGGAAACGCCCGACGCCGAACCATTCCCGTCCCCCGGTGACCCAACCCGCGGCGGGCAGCACGAACCGCGTGAACAGCCACCACCACAGCCGCCAGAAGCGGTTGGGAGGCACGAAGAACTCGAGGCTGGCCACCGCGCCGCCCGGTCGCAGCACCCGGGCCAATTCCTTCAGCGACTCCTGGGGATCTTCCACGTAGCGCAACAGGTAGGTGAACGTCAGCGCGTCGAAGGCGCCGTCGGGGAAGGCGAGCTGTTCAGCCTTCACGATCGTCAGTGACACCCGGAGATCAAGCCCCGCCGCGACCACGTTGCGTTGCCCGCGTCGCACCATCTCCTCGGTGAGGTCGAGGCCAATCACCTGGGCGGCTGTGCGCCGGGCGACCTGGATCGCCACACCGGCTGTGCCCGACGCGACGTCGAGGCACCGGCGGGGATCTGTCGGGGTGATGTGGTCCACCATCGCCGTTCGCCAGCGCCCGTTCTGACCGAAGGACAGCACTTCCGCCAAACGGTCATAGCGGTCAGGCAACCCATCGAAGAGCTCACGAGCGATGCGGTTCGGATCCCTGCTGTGGCGCATCAGAAGACCCCTCCCAGGACACCGTCCTACACTACGTCCCTCACCGCTGGGAGGTTCCGCTGCCTGACGAACGTTTCAACGTCCTCATCGTGGGCGCAGGCCCGGCAGGAAGCATCGCCGCCCGCGTCCTGGCCCGCGGCGGCGCCCGCGTCGCATTGGTCGCCAAGGCGATCTTTCCTCGGGACAAGGCCTACGGGGACCTCGTCGGCCCTTGAGGCGTGCAGGTTCTCGACGATCTCGGTGTCACCGTGGCGGGCAGCCACACCGTTGGTGACATGGTGGTCGTCGGACCCACCGGCAGGCGGGTGTCGCTACCGAGTGCGCCCGGTCTGACCTACCCCGGTTACGGCATGGCCATACCCCGCGCGCCAGGTAGGGAGCAGGTTCGCTTCGCAGGGCACCAGGTCAGCCTTGGCTACGCGCACAGTGGCCTCCGAGCCACCCTTGGATTCGGGGTCCGCTACCACGCGCGTGGAGACCCTCAAGCCGTAGTGGCGGGCGGCGGAAACCATCTCGGCGTTGCGGGTAGCGATGCGAGCCACGTGCGTGGTCGTTGCCGTCTCGGGCCCCCAGCCGGTCACCAGCATGATTCACTTTGGCACCCCCAACCTTAGGGGCATCGCCAGCACCCGGGCGATGAGCGTGCCCGCCATCGACGCTGCGCTGAGCCCGAAAATATCTCCAGTGTGAGAGGCGAGTTGGCTGGGCGTCGGTGGAGGACGCTCGATCGAGCTCAGTCAGACGCGGTGAGTGCGCAGCCGGAGCTGTTCAGGGAACGAACGATGGCAATCTTGCCGTCCTCGTTGAACAAGAGGGCACCAGCGCCTCGAGTGGTGGAGCCGTCCGAGAACCGGTTCTCGTAGATGACCGCGAGAACGTTGTCTCGAGCGGATGCCGACAGCAGGTGCTGACCGGTCCATCCCCGCTCCAGAGCGGCTTTCACCGCAGCGCTGAACTCCTCCCGAGTTGACGCGAGCTTCGTATCGTTCACGATCACGGACACGTCGTCGGTGAACATCGCCATGCACGTGTCCAGATCGGCGCGGTTGAAGGCTTCGAGGAACGTGTTGTAGGCAGTGACAACGCTGGCGTCGTCGAGCATCACGGTGCTCCTTTCGTAGTCTCCCCAGGGCGACAGGACCTGCGGACCTTGCTGAGCTGACGCAGGAGCGCTACAGCTCGACCGTCGGTGCCCGCGCCGATTCCTGAACAGATACGGACCACGAGACCCCCTGTCAGCTGGTCGGGACCCGCCGGAGGGTGCCGGAAACGCGTCTGTGCTGGTCAGGGGGATGTCTGCCGTAGCGCCCTCGCTCGTGTTCCGGTCGCTGCCGGTCGTTGTTCGTGTTGTTGGCTCGAGTCGGTTTGCTGCTCGTCAGCGGCAACATGTTCGGTTCTGGCAGGGGCCGAACCTCAGTTCCCGCCGAGTACCACAACGTTGATGGTGCTGCAGTCGCTGGAGGGTCTGTCAGCCCGAGATGGGATCGAGGCGTTGCGCGCCGACATCCGTTGGAAGGCCGCGGCCAGGTCGTCCATCCATGACCAGGGTTTCCCATCCGACGTGTTGACAACGAGGCGACGGAGATGGTGTTCGTCGCCGGAGGTACACACTCAAAGTGGCGCGGCTGGCCTTCAACCGCCCTGGTTTGCGAGCACAGGGGCAAACCCCATCATGCCGCGCAACATGTTGACCTCTCCCCGGTGGCCGTTCAGGTGGACGGTCAGGTGCAGGTTGATCGAGTGGCCCAGCGCCTCGACGTTGTCGCCGAGATTGGTCTCGCGATCGAGATCGGCATCGGTGAGGGTATCGAAGTAGGCCATGGCCAGGTCGTGGACCTTGGCCTGGTACGCCCGGAACGCGTCCCGGTCACCAATGAGAACCGCCTGCGCCTCCTCGGTTGACTGCCCGGTGCCCAAGCCCCGCTCGGGCAGCCCGCAGCGTTCCGCCCAGCCGCCCGTGCGCCATTCCTCCTGACCCCCGGCGTACACCCGCTGGAAGAAGAAGTCCTCAATACGGGCCGCATGCCACATACACCACGCAATCGAGTGCGTCTGGCCCTCGGGCACGAAATGCAGCTGCTCATCGGACAGGTCCTTATCGGCCTCAGCAAACCCCCGATCAATGAACCGCAGGGCCTGCTTCATATAATCGACCGTTCCCACGAGCGGCACGCTAGCCTTTCCGCTCGACCCCGTCCTCCGGCTCCCAGTCCGCGCATGCCACCGTCAAACGCAAGATTGAGCAGGTATGTCCGCTGCTCGTCGACGGCGACGGCTCCTATTGCTGAGAGCGGGGACCATACGAGCCGGTTGTCGCCAGCCAAATAGCTCGTGGGCCCGACACGAGGCAGCGATGCCGACGCCTCCACCGGGCGCCAATCAATTGCGCCACTGCGCTGCGCTGGCTTGTGCTCCTGCAACTTGCCCGTCTGTGTGACGAGCGACGATGGTTTCGGTGCCTACCGATGGACCCCATCCGGCCTGCTGCGACGGTTGAGGGAGGACCGCCGCGCTGGTGTCAGGTCGAACCGGCGCAGTGGGGTCCGCCTCGATGGTCGCGAGCGCGTCCAAGAGGACGGAGACGAGCTGTTCGCGGTCGAGCCCGGCGCCATCCAAGAACCACCGCTCGCCGTGCGGGTGGTCGCGGACCGCGGCAACGGCCTTGGCCCGTCGGCGAGCGAGGTCGGGGATGCCGTGCCCGTTGGCGTCGAGGTGCCCCAGGGCTAGGGCAGCTGGCTCGACCCGCCCTGTGTCCGCCAGCCACGCGCGAGCGATTCAACGACGGTGAAGAGATTGCCCCAGGCGCCCCG
>JANPEN010000495.1:0-1930 GCA_031422955.1 Acidimicrobiia bacterium | reverse complement strand
TGAGGCCCATGGCGTAGGAGGAATCGACCAGGTCGAATCGATGCCAGCTGGCCATGGGCGGATCGGAACGGTTATCCCAATGGGGATGGGGTTGGCCGCCGCGATCCCAGTTGTCGGACGTGTGGGCCTTGCGGTCGAGGTATCGCAACCACCCCAACGACCGGTCCGACAGCTCCACGGGGCGAACGTTAGCCCAGGGTGCGCTGTGGTCGGGTTGAGGTTGGCGTAGCGGCCAGGAATGGCTGGTCTAGGCTCAGCCCCATGGCACCAACAGGTAGCAGTTCCGTGTTCCACCGGGGTCGTTGAGCGGTGCGGGCGCTGGTGGTGGGCGGCACCGGTCCGACCGGACCCTTTATCGTGCAAGGGCTGCAGCAGCGGGGGTATCAGGTGAGCATTTTCCACCGTGGCACCCACGAAATTGTCGAGATCGGGCCCGACGTTGAACACATTCACGGGGACCCCCACTTTCCCGAGACCATCGCCGCCGCGGTGGGGGAGCGCAGCTTCGATCTGGTAGTGGCCACCTACGGGCGCATCCGCCATCTGGCCGACGCCTTCCGGGGCCGTACTGGCCGGTTTGTTTCGGTGGGTGGATTCCCTGTTTACAAAGGCTTTTTTGACCCTTATGAGCTGTTCCCTCCGGGTATGACCGTGCCGGTACCGGAACAGGGGGCGGTCGCCACCGAGGCTGACAACCGGTTTTCCAGTCTCATTCGCCAAACCGAGCTGGCCGTGTTGGACGCCCACCCCAACGCCGCCCACTTCCGCTACCCCTACGTGTACGGCCCCTACCAGGTGTCCCCGCGGGAGTGGTCGGTGGTGCGGCGCATCCTCGATGGTCGTGGCGGCCTCATCGTGGCCGACGGCGGACTGACGCTGGTGACCCGGGGCTACGCGGCCAACCTGGCCCACGCCGTGCTGTTGGCCGTGGACCGGCCTGAACAGTCCGCCGGGCAGGTCTACAACTGCGGGGACGAGGTGCAGTACAGCGTGCGCCAATGGGCCGAGCTGATCGCCGCGGCTATGGGCGTTGCCCTGGAGATCCACAGCCTTCCCTACGAGCTCGCCGGCCACAGCGATTCGTTGATGCTCGACAGTGGTGGCTTCCACCGGGTCATGGACCTGCACAAGCTACGGGTCGACCTCGGCTACCGCGATGTGGTGACGGTGCCAGAGGCGGTGGCGGCCACGGTGTCATGGCTGCAGGAGAACCAGCCCGACCGCGGTGGCCAGGTCGAACAAGACATCGGGGACACGTTCGACTACGACGCCGAGGACGCCTTGCTGGCCGCCTACCACGCCGCGGTCGAGTCGGCCCGGCCGTTGGCGCCCAGTCGGGCCGAGGGCTTCCGGCCCCACTCCTACGCTCACCCCCAGACACCCGGACAGGCTCGCGACCACCGCGACCGCTGAGCTGACGTTGCGGTGAGGCTCAGCCGCCCCGGAGGAGGCGGCGGCCGGTATGGAGATTAAACGGACGTAACGCTTCCACACCGACGCTGATGGCATAGATGTCCCGCAGCGCCCGTTCCACCACGTTGGCTTTGGCGTAGACGATGGGGGTGGCGGCCAGATAGAGGTTGCTGACCGCGGTACGAGCACCGTCGATGGCGTGAAAGGTGGCCGAAAGAGCGGGGCCCTCGTCTCGGGGGGTCAGCATCTTCAGCTGGGCCAGCTCCCAGAGGTCCGCCATGGCTCCGTGGTAGCCGCGGCGCAGCGAACGCAGGGCGGCCTCGCTCTCCGCGATGGCGTCTTGGATGCGGGGCTTGTCGGCGTAGGCGACGCCATCCGCCCGCGACACCCGGGTGCCGACCATGGCAATGGTGGCCTGCAGGCAGGCGCCGAGCACCCCCAGGGCCACTGCCCCGGTGGTGATGAAGGCCATGGCCGGCAGCGAGATGCGATACAGCGGGCGGTCCAGCAGGGGCGG
>JANPEN010000494.1:0-10511 GCA_031422955.1 Acidimicrobiia bacterium | reverse complement strand
CATTGCTCTACCCGGAACGGGCACTGGACCCGCCACCGTGAAGTTGTCGCGTTGCGGTCCCGTACCGGCCCCTACGTCGACGAGCACCGCCGCGACCACTACGAGCACCCTCCCCGCCAGCACGACGTCCACGGTGGCCAGCTCGGAGACCACAACGACCGCGTCGGGCGCTCGGGCCAACTCCCCTGCTAACGACAGCTCGTCCAACGTGGTCATCGCCAACTCCGGGGCCCGGACCCCTTCCATCACCGCGCCGCTGGTCACCGCGGCGGCGACGGAGCAGAGCCCGGTGGTGACCACCGCCGGGGGAACGGCAGACTCCCCGAGTGGCGGCGAACCCCCTGCGCTCACCGACGTAGAGCTGGCGGCCTACTACGACCTGACCGACGTGCCGGCGCCGACCCGCAAACGCAGTCCTGCGTTGCAACCTCTGTTGGGGGCGGCAGCCTTCGCGGTAGGGGCCAGCCGGGGCCGCAAACGAGGCGCGGCGTCGGGTAGCCCGCCGGTCAGCACGAGCTCATGACCGCGACCACGCGGTCGCCGCCGCTAACTGAACCATCCCATTCCGGGCGGTCCCACCGCTCCCACCGAACCACGGTGACCTGGCCCGTATTGCTGGGCTGGGTACTGGGCGTCACCGTGGTCAGCGTCGCGGTGGTGGCCGCCTTTGCCCTGTGGCTATCTGGTGGCCGCAACGAGGCAATCCAGCAACGCGGATTCGCCGACTTTCGCAAGGCCGCCCTACTCATGTCGGACGGCTCCTATCCGGACAAGGTGTGGCCCAAGGACTTGCCCGTTGCCCTGGTTCGCTTTCAACGTTTCGGTCGCTCGGTGGCCGTGTTCGGAGGTGTGGGCAAGGGGGAGCTGCGTCGGGGACCCGGCTATGACCCCACCACGGCCATGATCGGCGAAGTGGGAAACACCGTCATGATCGGTAAGTCCTCCACCTATGGCTCCGCCTTCGCGGACCTCGGGACGCTCGCCGCGGGGGATCAACTGGTGGTCCGCTCCGGTTACGGCACGCTGGCCTACCAGGTGACCGAGGTGCTGTCGGTGGATCGAGGAGACCCCGCCATTTACGAGCCCTACGCCGATGGGAACCGACTCTCGCTGGTGGCGCATCGCGGCCATGCCCTGTCGCCGGATCGAGTGCTGGTACGGGCCGAACTGACCGCCACCGGGGAGATCAGCGATGCCACCCTGCCGGTCGTGCCGCCCTCCTCCTCCACGGGGTTTGCTCCGCTGTTGGTGCTCGGGCTCCTCTGTAGTCTTGGCCTGACTGTCGTGTGGAGCGATCAGATCGTGGCGCAGTTCACTACCCAGAGGGCGGCGCGCTGGATCGCCGCACCATTCGTCTTTGCCATTGCTGTCCCTTTGGCTGAGCAGTTACTGCTCGCCCTTCCCCGAACCTGGTAACGAGGAGTCCCCCATGAGCGTGGTCGATGTCGCGGTCGATAGCTTCCCCGATGTGTCCGTAGATGTAGACATCTCGGTCGTGATGCCATGCCTGAACGAGGCGGAGTCCGTCGAGCGTTGCATCAACTGGGCGTGGGAGGGCATCAAACGCAGCGGCATGACCGGGGAGGTGATCGTCAGCGACAACGGATCCACGGACGGCTCCCCCGAGATCGCCGCTCGGGCCGGTGCCCGCGTGGTGCACCAGCCCCGGCGAGGCTACGGCAACGCCTATCGGCACGGTTTCGCCCACGCCCGGGGGCGGATCATCGTGATGGCAGACAGCGATGGCACCTACGACCTGCGCCGGCTCGACGCCCTCGTCGCCCCGCTGCACGAGGGCTACGACTACGTCCTTGGATCCCGTTTCGGCGGGGAGATCCTGCCCGGCGCCATGCCCTGGCTGCACCGCTATGTGGGCAACCCGGTGCTCACCCGGGTGCTCAACCTGTTCTTCGCCTACGACAGCAGCGATGCCCACAGCGGGATGCGAGCGTTCACCCGAGACGCCTACGAACGCATGGCGTTGGACTCCGAGGGTATGGAGTTCGCCTCCGAGATCGTGATCAAGGCGGCGCGGACCAACCTCAGGGTGGCTGAGGTACCCATCATTTATCACCCCCGCACTGGGGAATCGAAGCTGCACACGTTCCGTGACGGCTGGCGACACGTGCGATTCATGCTGCTGTGCTGCCCCAAGTATCTGTTCCTTTTACCCGGCGTTCTGCTTGTCCTCCTCGGCCTCCTTGGCCAGTCGGCCCTGCTGTCGGGGCCACGGCCGTTGGGCGGCCACCGCTTCGACGTACATATGAGCGCGTTGTTCGCTTTGATCACGATTGTGGGCAGCCAGCTGCTGGCTTTCGGTGCCTTTGCCAAGATCCACGCCCATATCCGCGGCTACGAGAGATCCGACGCCTTCACCCGATGGTTGCGCCAGGACTTTACCTTGGAGCGCGGCATACTGGGTGGTTTGCTAATCTTCACCGTCGGCTTTGTCATCGATCTGGCCATCCTTATCGAGTGGTTGAACAGCAGCCTCGGGGAACTCGACCGTTTGCGGCCGGCTCTGTTCGCCATGAGCCTCATGGGCATGGGCGTCCAGTTCATGTTCAGTGCCTTCTTCCTCTCCTTGACCAATCAGGTGGCTGACGCATTGAGAACCCCCCCGGGCGATGCCCAAGAAAGCAGCGGCCCGGATCTCCGCGCCGCGCTCTGATCGATGGTCCACAAACCTCCTGGCCAATGGGACATGGACGCACAGTTGCACGAGGCGGTGCATGGGCTCCACGAACGGAACCCGGCCGAATCGGCCAGCACCAACTTGACCAGCCGCCAGATCGGGGCGTTGGCCGGCTGGGCGGCTCTCGTGTTGGTTGGCTTGGCTCTCGATGCCCGCTTGGTGGTGGTCGCCCATGTGGCATTGGCCATCATGGCCTACTCCACCGTGGTGGTCTATCGGGTGGTGTTACACCGCCGATCCTTCGACGCGACATCCCTCATAACCGTGCCCGACGACGTGGCTCGGGCCATACCCGACTCCCAGCTGCCGTTCTACACGGTGCTGGTGCCCTGTTACCGGGAGCCGGCCATCGTGGCGGACCTGGTGGTGGCCCTTCAAGCCCTCGACTATCCGCCGGATCGCCTGGAGATCATGCTCCTGCTCGAGCAAGATGACCCCGAAACCATCGCCGCGGTGTATGCCGTCGAGCAGCGTGGCGGGATTGAGATCGTGCTGGTTCCGCCGGTCGAGCCCCGCACCAAGCCCAAGGCGCTCAACATCGGCTTGCAACGGGCCCGAGGCGAGCTGGTGACCGTCTTCGACGCCGAAGATCGGCCCGATCCGCTCCAGCTGCGTCGGGCCGCCTATGCGCTCGCCGCGGGGGATGCCAACCTCGCCTGCGTGCAGGCGCGACTGTGCTGTGCCAATGCCTTTCAGAACACGTTGACCCGTTGGTTCAACCTCGAGTACACGGTCTGGTTCTCCCAGTTCCTGCCGGCGCTCGCTCAGTCTGGCGCTCCGGTTCCGTTGGGGGGAACGTCGAATCATTTCCGCCGTGAGGCGTTGCGGGAAGTCGGCGGCTGGGATCCCTTCAACGTGACGGAGGACGCCGACCTGGGCCTGCGGCTGCACCGGCGGGGCTACCGAACCGGTGTGCTGGACTCGGTGACCTGGGAAGAGGCCAACAGCGACTTCGTCAACTGGGTCAAGCAACGATCGCGCTGGAACAAGGGATACCTGCAGACCTGGGCGGTACACATGCGACACCCGGTCGTGCTGCTGAAAGAACTCGGCTTCGGCGGTTTCGTGGAGTTCAACCTCTTTGTGGGGGGTACTCCGTTACTGGCGCTGCTCAACCCAGTGTTCTGGATGACCACCTTGGTGTGGTTCCTCATCGAACCGCTGGTCATCACCGAGTTGCTGCCTTTTCCTTTCTATCATCTCTCCTTGCTCTGTTGGCTCGGGGGAAATTTTGTGTTGACCTATCTCAACCTTTTGGTGTCAGAAGAGATCGGTGAATGGCGATCCCATCGGGCTGCTCTGCTTACCCCTATGTACTGGGTGATGATGTCCATGGCGGCCTGCAAGGCGGCCGTCCAGTTCGTCTTCCAGCCCTCCCAATGGGAAAAGACGGTGCACGGCCTGGCCCCCAGACCAGCCGAGGCGCGGTGACGTCAGTGGCGCGCTCGTTCCGCCTTCATCGCGCCAATGCTCAGCCCTGGCTGGTGCCACGGCTGGCGGCGAGATGGCAGCGTCCGCTTGGCCCCGCGGAGCTGGCCTTTCTGGGCTCACTCGTGCTCTACGTCATGGCTGGTCTGTGGATCCGCTACGGCTTGGACTACGCCATCGGCGACGCATTGTCCCGCAGCGCTACGGCTCGGGCGGTCCTGTTCAGCGCTGCGCCACGGGCCACTGCAGTGGGAATGGTGTGGATGCCGTTGCCTGCTCTGGTCCAGTTGCCGTTCGTGGTGCTCTTGGAACCGTTCAACCTCGCCGAGTTGGCCGGCCCTTTGTCCACATCTTTCTGCGCGGCACTGACCGTTCGAATGATGGTTCGCATGGCCGACCAATTGGGGCTGCCGGTCGGGTTGAGTTGTCTGTACGTGGCGCTCTACGCAGCCAATCCCCTGGTGGTCTTCCAGGCCGCCAACGGCATGAGTGAAGCGGTGTTCATCCTGTTCTTCGTAGGGGCGCTCGACGGTCTCACTCGGTGGTTGGAGGTACCGAAGGCCCGAGATCAACTTCGCATCGCCCTGATGCTGGCCGCCTCGATGGCGGTGCGTTACGAGGCGCTGCTGTTGGCCCTGGTGGTGGCGGCGTTCATGGGCCTGCGCCGTCCCCACTGGCCAGCGCGGGCCTTGA
The DNA here is from genome assembly GCA_031422955.1 of Acidimicrobiia bacterium. Classification (GTDB taxonomy): domain Bacteria; phylum Actinomycetota; class Acidimicrobiia; order Acidimicrobiales; family CAIXPF01; genus CAIXPF01. The sequence goes on along the minus strand of JANPEN010000494.1, from coordinate 5,695 downwards.
CCGCCGCGGTGGTCATGCTGCCTACCCTCTACGTGTTCGGGATCTGGCTGGTCACCAACCGTTTGATCATGGGCTCAGCGTTGTTCTGGAAGCACTCGCTTGACGCGATGGCAGTGCCGCCACCCGACGCAGGGTGGCTTCCACCCCGCACGCTCGGCCACGGCCTGGTCTACGCGGCCTGGCGGAGTTTGCTGGTGGCGCCGGGGTTGCTGGTGCTCGCTCCCGTGCTTTTGCGCCGTGCCAGTGCGCGGGTGGGCTTGGCCGTACTCGCCGTCGCCGGGCTGTTCCCTGCGCTCGTCGCTGTCTTGATCGCCCGAGACGCCAGTTGGGGGAACCTGCGCTACTTCGTGCCCCTGGTACCCCTCATGGCCGTCTCGGTCCTCTGGTTGGCGGCGCGGACGTCGCGTGCATCGGGCAGAGCTGCTTTGGCCGGCCTGCTGGTGCTCGGGGTGGTGTCCGCCACAGTGGCGGGCGCCGACCCGCGGCTCACTGCGGTCGAAAGCGAGTGGCAAGTGTTTCAGGCCGGGCTGGGTCGGGTGGCGTCGCGTGAGCTCGGCTACGTCTCACGTTGGCGGAGCACAGCGGACGTCGTCGACGAGCGCCTGCGTGGCGCCAAGCCTTCCGGCTTGGTCGCCATCGAGATGGGTAAAAGTTTTCCCCTTTTCCTACTGACGCAGTATCCGGCCCGGGTGATGATCGACAGTGACCCCCAGTTCGAGGTCCTGGCTGCGGCCGGTTTCGACGGTGTGCCGTTCGTTTTCAGCGTCGGTGAGCCCACTGGGACGCTGCGTTCCGGGCTGGGGGAGCGCCCCGAGCAGAGCTGGGAAAAGGTCGAACTCGACAGCGGCACCCTCTATGTGCGGAGGGACCCCACGAGCTGATCAAGCTCGCGCCATTCGGGCCGGCCGAGTTGGTTCCTCAGTCTTTGGCCCTCGTTACCCTGGTTGACGCGTCGACGGAAACCCGTTGTCGATCGAGTTTGTAGCCAAACCCGCGCACGGTCACGATGGTGTGGGTGGCGCTGAGCGTTTCGAGTTTCTTACGCACACGCTTCACGTGCACGTCGAGCGTGTTCGTACTGCCCACGTAATCCTCGCCCCATACCTGGCGCATGATGATTTCACGCGACATCGCCCGGCCGGCGTTGGAGACCAGCAGGACCAGCAAGTCGAACTCCTTGCGGGGCAGTTGCAGCGGGGAGCTGCCCGCCATCACGGAACGCTGAGCAATATCAATGACGAGGTCTCCCACCTGAAACACGTCCTCAACCCGATCGTGGCGTACCACCTGATCGTGGCGGTTCAGCGCCCGTTTGACTCGGGCCACGATGTCGCGTCCCCGGATGGGCTGCACCAGAAAATCGTCGGCGCCGAACTCAAAGGAGAGCACGAGATCGGTCTCTGTCGCATTCACCGCGGCGATCATCAGCGGCACATCAGAACGAGTTCGGATATCGCGGCAGTAGTCGATCGCCCGACTGGATGGAGGTCGCATTTCTAAGATGATCAAGGCCGGGTCGTTGTCCCGCAACATCTCACCTGCGGGCTGGGTCCCGGCGGTGACCACCACATCGATGCCCTCGAGGCGCAACATGTCGTTGAGCGCTCGCGCGAAGGGTTTATCGGTACCGATGTAGAGTAAACACCGCCGGCCGTCCAGGTCGCGCCGAGCATCGGGCGGGTTGCGAACCCTGCCATCTCGCAGGTCGATGATCATCACGAAACGGCGACCTCAAGCACAGCCCGTCGCCCACGGCGAGTGACGGTGATGCTGTTCTACTGCATCCGAATGAACGACAGATGGCCAGGAGCAGGCCATCTCGGGTCGAGAAGCGAACCTTTCCTGTTGCAGGAGCGGCGCGCGCGTCGGCTGCTCCGGGGCGTGGCCGCGATGCCGCGAAACGGCCTGGTGTCTCGTTGTTGATTTGGCAACGAGATGGGGAATCTTGGGGGAACATCTCGCCGTTCCGGCTGCTGCGGGGCCTGATGCTCGGGCAGTGTTGGGCCCAGACGGGTGGGTGACCAACCTCTCAAGACGGGAGGTCGAGGAATGCGGCGGAAGATCGCTGGTTTTGTTGCTGCCGCGGCGGTGATACTCAGCGCTGCGCTCCCCGCGGATGCGGCGGTGGTATCGGCCTCCGGGGCTGCTGAGATCATCGCCCCGCCTGCCGCGGTGGGCGACGGGGCGACCGAATCGAGCACCAAGGTACGGTTGTTCAACGAGCGGCAGCTGAACCTGACGGCGGCGGTGACCCTCTCGTTTTTCAACGCCAACGGCGCGTTGGTGCCCCGAACGCTGAACACCGGGTTGTGTGTGCAGTCCCACCTGGTCCATTTCGATGAGGTGAACGCCCGGCCGGCGGTCCTCACCGGGGCCGCCGTCTTCGACATGGAAATCGTGGCGGTGCTACCGACGAACTTGAACATTCTCGGCGTTCGGCTGCTCGACAGCACCGACGCCGCGTTCGGCCTGTTGGGCACGACCTACCCGGCCGCCGGATCGAACGGTCGGGGCCTGGAGATTTTCCTCGGCGGTGACAGCCTCAGCTACAGCGCCGCGCAGCCGAACCGGCTGGGTTTCACGCTGAACACCGACGGATTCGATCAGTTGCGAGTCCTCACGGCCTGCGCGCCTGACCCCGTCGTGCCCGAATCATCCTTCGTCCTGCTGTTGCCGGTCAGCGGGGCCGTCGTAGTCGGAGGTTGGATGCTCATGCTCCGCCGGCGATCTGGCTGGCTGTCACCTTGGTGATTTTGGTGGGTACACCACTTCAGCCCGGGTAGTTGCTTGTTACCTGCGCCCGGTTGCTGAGGTTCCGGTCGGCCCGGCCATCTCGCACCGAGGGTGAGTTTGCCTGCGTGGGCGGCCCGTTGCGGGTAACACTGGCGGGGATGCACCCCCAACACGACAGCGGTCCGTTCCCGGGCCGAACACTGGTGGCCTTCGCGGGCTTCGCCTTGGTGTCAGTCGCCGTGCGGGTGGCGGTGGCCACTGGCAACCTGGGTGCCGGACTCGGCGTGCTCGTCGTGCTCGGTGGGTTGGGCTACCTGGTGGTGCGCTGGCGGCGAGCCAGGGTCGCGGGCCAGCTAGCGGCCATGGAAGCGGAGCATCGTTTCGACATTGAAGCGGGCCTGGAGTTCTCCTGCTTGCCAGGCAACTGGCCGGTGATGGCGCGCCACACGTTGCCGGTGACCGGGGGGGCCAACGTCTCCACCCTGCCGACCCGCCTGCGTGCCGCCAACGGCCTGCTGCACATCGACAAACTCCAGGGATGGTGGTGTGGACGCCGCGACCTGCGGGCCGAGGTTGCGCTGTCGGAGATCACCTCGGTGGCCGTGGGCCCTTCCCAGTTCAGCCCGACTGGTTCGAGCCTGACCATCGAGCTCAGTCATGAGGCCGCCGTGCGCGTGCACCTGCCCCTCCCTCGCCCCCGGGCCGAAGCAGTTGCGGCGCGCCTTCGCGAGGAGATTCCTTCTGGCGCGATACCCGCCCCGTGGCTCTCCCAAGGCATTGTCGTCACGACTGCGCCGCCGCCTCGTCGCACCCCCAGCGCCCGAGCATTGGGGCTGCTGGCGGTGGCCGCGAGTGCGCTGTTGGTCGCCCTGGCCATGTCCGCAGCAGGACCGGGACCGGTGGCGATCTGGTCGAGCGGGCTGTCGCTGGTGCTGGCAGTTTCGCTGCAGTTCAATCGGCCGCCGACCATGCACCGGCAGGTTGGCGCGGCAATGGGCGTCACTGCGGTGGCCTTCGCGGTGGATGGCGCCCTCCGTGCCGAGGTGTGGAGGCTGGTGGGTACGGTCATCTGCCTGGGCTTAGCCTGGCGACTGAGCCTCATGCGGGGGCCGGGCTGGTGAACGGCGCTCGTCAGTTGCGATAAAAGAGCCGCTCGACCACGTCCCTGGCCGGTTGGGCCAGCGCCCGGTAGGTGGCAACCACGTCGTCTAGGCCCATCAGCCGGTCGATGTCGCGCCGCATCCTCGGCTGCGTTGGAAGCAGATCCCCCTTGGCCCCTGATCGAAGGTAGAGGGCGTTGCGGGCCTTGTCGCAGAAGCGGTAGCACTCGCTCAGCCGGGCCGCGTCGGACGCTTGCAGCAGCCCGGCCTCCTCCAGCGCGGCGAGGGCCAACATCGTGTTGGGGTGGCGCACGCCACGATGGGCGCTCCCCCACGTGAGCTGGAGCAGTTGCACGGTGAACTCGATGTCCACCATGCCTCCCGGACCCAACTTCAAGTGGCGGGTCTTGTCCTCGCCGGGCCGGATGCGTTCGGTTTCCACCCGCCGTTTGACGTGTTGCATCTCTCCCCGCTGCTCGGTGGTGAGCGGGCAGGCAAAGCTCACCTCGTCTCGCAACGCCTCGAACGCAGCCCCGAGGGCGGTGTCCCCGGCGCAGTAGCGGGCCTTGATCAACGCCTGGCGCTCCCAGGTCTGGGCCCAGGTGGCGTAGTACTGGCGGTAGGAACCCAGCGTCCTGGCCAAGATCCCCTGGTTGCCTTCCGGCCGCAGGCGGGCGTCGATCTCCCAACTCGGGCTAGCTCCGTGGGTACCACCCATGGCTCGCAACACCAGTTGAGCCAATGCCTCTCCCTCGGGCTGGGTGCCGTCGTGAACGAAGATCACGTCCAGGTCGGAAGCAAAAGCCAGCTCGCGGCCGCCCAGCTTGCCCATGGCGATGACGGCGAAGCCCATGCTCGGTCGTGCCGCCGCCAGCAGGGCGTGCAGGGCGACGTCGGCCAGGTCGGTGAGTTCCTCGGCGACGCTGGGATCGTCGGTGCCCGGCGCCGGCTCGTGGCATACGACGCGCAGCGCGATGCGGGTGTGGTGGCGGCTCTTGAACCGACCCAGCTCCTCCGCCCGCAACGTTGGACTGACGGGTTCGGCTCCCGCGGCGGGCCCGGTGCCTTCGGCGGCGGAGATGGCCGGGAGGGGTGTTGCGTCACGTCCAGGTTCGCCGATCAGCCTGGGGCCCAGCTCGGCCAGCAGCTCGGTTGTGGATCGGGGCACCGCCAGGGCGTCGAGGTCAGCCAGATCGGCCACCGCTTCGGGGTGGCGGCGCAAGCCCTGGCCCGCCAGCTTGGAAGAACCCAGCACGTGGCAAAGGCGCTCAGCCAACGCCGACGATTCCCGCAACAAGGGCATGACGGTCATGGCCCTGGCCGGTCCGTCGAGCACGACTCGCAGCTGGAGCAGGCCCAGGTCCGGGTTGGGGGCTTCGGACAGCCATTGCAGGAGCTGGGGGAACAGCACCCTCAGCTGCACCGCGTGACGGCTCGCTCCCGCGGTGAGTTCCTCGACTGCGGCTCGGGTGGCGATCAGGTCGGTGAACCCGAAGGCAGCCAGTTCGCTCTCCAGGCGTTCCGGCTTCCACGGTGTGCGTCCGGACAGCGCCTCGAGCAAGGGTCGGAAGAACAGCCGCTCGAAAATGGAACGAACCGACGCCTGGTGGCGGCGGTGGGTTTCTTCGAACTGCTGGCGGGCCGTGACGCTGGTGCCGGCGCGATCGCGGTAGCCCAGGACCCGGGCCAACCGATCCAGGCCCGCCTCCTCGACCGGCAGGGCGTAGACCTGCTGCTCTTGGTGGAGCTGCAGACGGTGCTCGACGGTGCGCAGGTAGCGGTAGGCGGTGGCCAGATGCTGGGCGTCGGCTCCGTCCACGTAGCCGCGGCGGGCCAGCTGGTCGAGGGCTTGGAGGGTGCTG
>JANPEN010000493.1:0-4657 GCA_031422955.1 Acidimicrobiia bacterium | reverse complement strand
CTCTTCTGCCGACCCATGGATTACCCCGCCAGACTGCCGTAGGCCCAGCTCGCCGCCAGACCCCTCCGGCCGTCATGCTATCGGAAACGGCTCGGTGGGCACCGCTCCGCTCGACAATGGGTTTGACTCGCCTCCCGAGCGGGCAGGTCGTAACCATGCATCGAGTGTTGGTGGCCGTGGACGAAAGTGAGACCTCGACCCGGGTGGCGGAGTTCGTCAACCGGTTCTTCGGTGATCTGGAGGTGGAGGTGTTGGCCATCAACGTCGGTCGAGCGCCCACCTCGATGATGGCCTATGGCTGGATCGACCCCATGCCCTACGCCGAGCATCGCATGCTCGACCCCCGCCTCGACGCCGAGGCCACCCTGGAGGCAGAGCACAAGGCGCAGGCGGTGGTGGCCGCTTCCACCTTGAAGGACGACGAGGTCATCATCGAGCTGGGTGACCCGGCCGAGGCCATCATGCGCGCCGCCGAGGAACACCAGGTGGACATCATCGTCATAGGCGCCAGCGACCGGGGTCTGCTGTCTCGGCTGATGACCCCCTCCGTTTCCCGCAAGGTGGCCGATGAGGCCGACCGCCCGGTGCTCATCATCCACTACGGACCGCTAAGCACTACTAAGCGCCACTAAGTGCGACGGTGCCGTGTGCCGTGCCGGCCAGCGCCATGAGGTCGCCCAGTTCCTGCGCACTGAGACGATCGAAGCGGTTGGTGAGATCAATGAGCGCGGCAAGGTCGGGCGGGGCGAGCAGGCCGGCCAGGCAGTCCTCGACCTTGGCCAGGTGCTCGGTCTCCGACACCGGCGGGGCACCCCAGATACCGGGCGGGCCGCTGCAGCGTTCGTGAACGGTGGTCCCGTCGACCAGATCCACGTCCAAGATCACATGCATGGCCTCGAACCGACCGGGGATCTCGGGGGACATGGTCAGCTCGATCTTGGCCAGCATCCGTTGCATGTCCGCCCGCCCCAAGCGTTCGTCGCTGAAGGTGAACCGACCCACGGCCCCGTCCAAGAGGGCGGCGGCAACGGTGTACTGGAGGCTGAACTTGCCGGCCAGTCCGGTGGAGGGCTGCGGTCGATCAACGTAGGCCATCACCGGCGCGACGAACCGTACGGCGCGGATCAACTCGGGATCCGCCACCCGGCGGCGAGCGGCCAGCGCCGCGGTGATCCCGAAATGGGTGCCGTACTGACAGGGAAACAGCTTGATGGCATAACCGGGCTCGACCACCCGAAAGGGCGGGCCGAAGCCCAACAGCTCCTCGGCCACCAATTCCGGAGCAAATGCGTCTACCATACCTTTAGGTACGTCAAAGATGTCGGGGTTGGCCGTGAACCCCCGCGCCGCCAGCAGGGCTGCTTCCAGACCGGCGCCGGCGGCGTTGCCACAGTGCAGCGATTTGGTCATGGTCCCCACGTTGGCCAACAACGCGCCGGAGCGGGAGGCGGCGATGCCCACCGCGTGGCGCAACGGTTCGGGGCCCAGGCCCAGCAGATGCCCGGCCGCCACCGACGCCCCGATCGGGCCGACCACCCCCGGCGGATGGAACACCATCGTCTCCGCTTCCCATTGGCCCGAAGCCTGGCGCAACCACCCTTGGATCTCGATGCCCTTGATCAGCGCGGTCAGTGCGTCCGCCCCGGACGCGCCCAGCACCTCTGCCAAGGCCAGCACCGCGGGCAGCGTGGTCGACAACGCGTGGTTGGCCGGGCTCCACATGGGCTCGAAGTCCAACACGTGCATGGCCGCACCGTTGATGGTGGCGGCGGGCACGCTGGCCAGCCGGAGGCCCCGCCCGAGCACGGTTGCCTGCGCCTCGGAGCCCTGGTTGCGGTAGTGCTCGACGAGGATCCCAAGGGCGGGTTCCTGGGCGCCGATCATGGCCACCGCCAACCCATCGAGCACCAGCCGCCGGGCCGCCGAAAACGCCTCCGCCCCGATGTCGCCAGAGCCGGTGGCCGCTATTTTCACGCAAAGTTCCGCGGTAACACTCATGGTCTTGTCTCCACGGAGCGGAGACGTTAGACGGGACGCGGCCCGACATGGGGCGACCTCGGCGTCTTACAGTGCGCCCATCAGCGACGCGCCGCTGTCCCCCCGGAGGTTTGACGCCATGCTCTCCACCTATCGAGTGCTCGACCTGTCTGACGACCACGGCCTGCTGTGCGGGCACATCTTGGGCCAACTCGGGGCCGACGTCATCCACATAGAAGCGCCGAGCGCGGCCAACGAGGAACGCTCACCCACCTGGCTGGCCTACGCCCGCAACAGCCGCAGCGTCGCGCTGGATCTCGATGAAGCGGCGGATCGGGAGCAGTTCCTGGCGCTGGTCGGCACGGCCGACGCGGTGATCGAATCGGCGGATCCCGGCACCTGGGAGGCCCGAGGGTTGGGCTACCAAGATCTGGCCGCCATCAACCCTGCGTTGGTCTGGGTGTCGATCACGCCGTTCGGATCCTCCGGACCGAAGGCCGGTTACGCGGCCACCGACCTTATCGTGCAGGCCGCCGCGGGCACCATGGACATGGCCGGCCCCATCGACCGGGCCCCGCTGCGCACGGCGGGCATCACCGCCTGGGCCCATGCCGGCGCCGAAGCGGCGGGGGGCGCGCTGATCGCCCTGAGCGAGGCGCAGCGCAGCGGACTCGGCCAGCGGGTAGAGGTGTCCGCCCAACGGGCCAAGAACCTGGCTGCCTTCTTTCATCTCCAATCCGAGCGAATTGGGCATAAGCGGCTCCAGCGCAGCGGCAGCGGCTTCCAGATGTGTGGGGTGAACTTTCCCTTCGTGTGGCCCGCCCGCGACGGCTTCGTGTCCCTCACCGTTGCCTTCGACGCCGGGAACCGACCCTTTCTGGACCGATTGCTCGGTTACATGGGCGAGGAAGGCGCCGTTGATGACGATCTGGCCTCGATGGACTGGGTCGTGCATCTCCGGGCCGTGCGCTCCGGGGCCCTGGCCAACGAGGACCTGCAGCGTCTGGCCGACAGCATCGGCGCCTTTCTGGCTGATCGGACGAAGGCGGACCTGATGGCCGCCGCCCTCGACCGCCGGCTGCTGCTCGTACCGGTTGCCACCTTCGATGATCTCCTCGACAGCCCCCAGCTAGCCGAACGCGGTTTCTGGCGAGAGGAGACCACCATCAACGGTGCAACCGTACGGTTGCCGGCCCACCTGGTCCGGGGCCTGCCGGGCGGCCCCAGCGAGTTGCGTCCAGCCCCGCGCCTGGGCGAACACACTGCGGAGATCATGGCGGAACTGCTTCAGCCGGCCGCGGCGGCGGCCCGCCCCTCCCCCGTCACCCGCGCCCCCGCCCAGCCCGCCGGGACCGCTGACTCCACCAGCGGCGGAGCGTTGGCCGGGCTCAAGGTGCTCGACATGATGTGGGTGATGGCCGGGCCCAGCTCAACGGGGGTGTTGGCCCAGTACGGGGCCACCGTGGTCCGGGTCGAGAACGCCGCCCGCATCGATACCGTGCGGCTGTTGGCCCCGTACTTCGATGGGAAAGCCGGCCGGGAAACGTCCTTGCCGTTCGCCAGTATCAACGCGGCCAAGCTCAGCATCACCCTGGATCCCAACAACGCTGAGGCTCGCCGGGTGATCCTGGATCTTGTCCGCTGGGCCGACGTGGTCACCGAGTCCTTCTCGCCCAAGGCCATGAAGGCGTGGGGGCTCGACTACGAGTCGCTCCGGCAGGTGAAACCGGATCTGATCATGCTGAGTTCGTGTTTGTTCGGTCAGGACGGGCCCTACGCGTTGATGGCGGGCTACGGCACCATGGGCGCCGCCATCGGCGGTATGGTCCAACCAACCGGCTGGCCCGACCAGCCCCCGGCGGGCCCCTACGGCGCATACACCGACGTCTGTTCACCCCGGATCAGCACCGCAGTGTTGCTGGCCGCGGTCGAGCATCGCCGCCGCAGCGGGGAGGGTATGTACCTCGACCAGTCCCAGATCGAGGCGTCGCTGCAGTACATGACGCCCGCCCTCGTGGACCATCAACTCAACGACACGGTGTGGGACCGCTTGGGCAACGAGGACCCGGCCATGTCACCCCATGGCGTGTATCCCGCCGCCGGGGACAACGAATGGGTGGCCGTGGCCGTTCGAGACGACCGGGATTGGCAGGCCTTGTGCGAGGTGATCGGCCGCCCCGAATGGCGAGCAGCACCCAACTTCAGCGGTATGGACCAGCGCCGTGCCCACCGCGAGGAGATCGACGCCGCCATCTCGGCGTGGACCAGCCAGCAAACCCCGGCCCAGGCCGAAACCATGCTGCAGGCCCAACGAGTGCCCGCCCATACCGTGGCGCATGCTGGCACTCCCGAAGACGAACAGCTCGCCCATCTTGGCCACGTGGTCAACGTCTCCCACCTTGGCCAACCCGACCGCTCGGTCGAGCGCACCCGCATCGAACTGTCACGCACCCCACCCAACCCCAGCCACGTCCCCGCCCTCGGCCAACACACCGAACAGGTCCTTGGCGAGCTGTTGGGCTACCCCCGCGAACGAATCCTCGAGCTGCGCAGCTGCGGCGCGCTGGGCGGTGAGCCCAACCGCTGATGGCTGACCAGTTTGACCAGTTTGACCAGTTTGACCATACTTATTTGGTGCAGTCTGTAGTGAGCGCCGCCGAAGCCAAGGCCGGGTTGTCCG
>JANPEN010000492.1:0-2178 GCA_031422955.1 Acidimicrobiia bacterium | reverse complement strand
TGGGTGCAACGCAAGTCCCCGCCACCAAACCCTGGGTACCCCCTAGCGCGGTGGCATGCGGATGCCGCCGTCGACGCGGATGGTCTCGCCGTTCATATAGGGGTTGGTGAGGCACTCCAGCACCATGTAGGCCAGCTCCTCGGCCGAACCGAGGCGCTTGGGGAACAGCACCGACTCGCCCAGGTGTGCCTTGAAGGCGTCGGACTGTTCGCCGGTGCCGTAGATGGGGGTGTCGATCAGGCCGGGGGCGATGGTGTTGACCCGGATTCCCGAGGCCGACAGGTCCCTGGCGATGGGCAGGGTCATGCCCACGATGGCACCCTTGGAGGCGGAGTAGGCGGCCTGGCCGATCTGGCCGTCGAAGGCAGCCGCCGACGCCATGTTGACAATGGCTCCGCGCGCCCCGTCGGCGTCGACCGGCTCGGTGCGGGCCATGGCCGCCGCTGACAAACGCAACATGTTGAACGAGCCCAACAGGTTGATCTTGATGACGAAGTCGAAGATGGCCTGGGCCATGGGTTCGTTGTTGCGATCGATGGTGCGCGCCGCCCGACCCAGGCCGGCGGAGTTGACCAGGGCCCTTAGCGGGCCCATCTCCGAGGCGGCCGCCACCGCGGCGGCACCATCGACCTCACTGGACACGTCGCACTTGACGAACAACCCGCCCAGCTCGGCGGCCACCGCGCTGCCCCGTTCCTCTTGGAGGTCGGCGATGACCACCCGGGCGCCGAGAGCGGCCAGTTGACGGGCTGACGCCTCGCCAATGCCCGACGCGCCGCCTGTGACGATGGCGGAGGCGCCGTTGAGGTTCATCTTGGGCATGGTTTCACCGTTCCTGTCGATGTTTCGCCGGCTGGTGGGTCACGGCGACCGTTGCCTGCAGTCTCGTGCATGAGCCACCCCACGAAGCGAACCGGTCCAGGCGGCGCGGCAGCTACGCCACGGCCTAACGTCAGCGCCGGGCCAACTCGGCGGATCCCCGCCGCCCACGCCGCCCACGCCGGAGGTAGAGCCATCCATGAGCAGCGCAACACCCGCGACCGTCGGGTTGATCGATGCCCGCCTGGCAGCGCGCTTTCGTGCCCAGGGTTGGTGGCGCGACCGCACCTACCTCGACGACTTCGACGACGCGGTGGCCGCCAGGCCCGACAAGGTGGCCATCGTCACCCACCGCCACGACGGCGGAGGCGTGGCCGAGGTGGTCAGCTACGGCCAACTCGGCCGCTTCGTCAATCGTTTCGCCGCCGCCCTGGTTGAGTTGGGCGTGGCCCCCGGCCAGGTGGTCTCGGTGCAGCTCCCCAACGAATGGATCTTCGCCGCGGTGACGTTGGCCTGCGCCCGCATCGGGGCCATCATCAACCCGCTGGTGCCCATCTTCCGGGAACGAGAGCTGACCTTCATCCTCGGGCGCACCGAGTCCCCCGTGGTCATCGTGGCCAACCAGTTTCGCGGCTACGACCATGCCGCCATGCTCGACCGCGTCCTGGTCAACCTACCGCAAGGTACGCGCGGTTTCGCGGTGGGGGCGACGCAACCCACTGGCCGGGTCGAGGCCTTCTCCGCTCATTTCATCGATCGCCGGTGGGAAGAGGAGATCGACGCCGACCGCTTGCGGGCCAACTCGGTGGGTCCCGACGAGGTGGCGGAGTTGCAGTTCACCTCCGGCACCACCGGGGAGCCCAAAGGGGTGATGCACACCCCCAACACCTTGCACGCAGGGGGGCTGGCCTTTTCTGACACCCTTCGCTTGGGCGTTGAGGACAGCATCATCATGCCCTCCACGTTGGCCCATCAGACCGGGTTCCTGCTGGGCGTGGTGTTGCCCTTGGCCACCGGCATGAAGGTGGTGTATCAGGACCTGTGGGATGTGGAGGTGTTCTGCAAGCTGGTCGAGGATGAACAGATCACGTTCAGCGCCGGGGCCACCCCGTTCCTGGCGGACATCGTGAACAGCTGCGAGGCCCGGGGCCGCCGGCTGGCGTCGATGCGCTCCTACGCGTGCGCGGGGGCGCCCATTCCCTCACCGTTGGTGCAACGGGCGGTGACCGCGATGACCGACACGTTGGTGGCGCTGTGGGGCATGACCGAGAACGGCGCGGTGACCCTGACTCGCATCGGTGACCCGCCCGAGTTGGTGGCGGATTCCGACGGCACACCGGTGGCGTGGATGCAGGTACG
>JANPEN010000491.1:0-11674 GCA_031422955.1 Acidimicrobiia bacterium | reverse complement strand
CCTCGGCCCGCTCCAGGTTGCGGACCACCAAATGGCGTTCGGCGGCGCGGGCGGGGGCCAGGGTGAAGCCGCAGTTGCCCATGACCACGCTGGTGACACCGTGCCAGCACGAGCAGGTGCCAAGCGGGTCCCACATGATTTGGGCGTCCATGTGGGTGTGGCCGTCGATGAAACCGGGGGTGACCACGTGACCTTCGGCGTCGATCTCCTGGCTCCCTCGCTCCCGGATACGCCCGATGGTGGCGATGCGGCCGTGGCGCACGCCGACATCGGCCCGATAGCGGGCCATACCGGACCCGTCGACCACGGTGCCGTTGCGGATCACCACGTCGTAGCGCATGCGTTCCCCCTGCGTCCCCGGAAAAACCCGGACAGGCCCAACGCTAGCGGGTGCCCCATGCGCCTGGCACTCGATCGTGGTCTCCTCGGGCCGACGGGCAAGGATCCGCCCTCGCTGCTGGGCAGTGGCGGCGAATATCAGCCAAGCTGGCGGGGTGACCGCGACTGATGCCCCCACCACCCCCAGCGCCCAAGAGGCAGAGCTCAACGCCGCCATCGACGCCTTCCTGGCCGCCAACGACCCGGCCAAGATGGACGCCTTCGCCTTCCGGGGCGCCCGTTTCGATGCCGGTCTGGCTTGGGTGCACTGGCCGGTGGGCCTGGGTGGGCTGGGCCTGCGGCCCCAGCTTCAGCGGGAGATCGAACAACGAGTGAAAGAAGCGGGTGGGCCCGGCCCGGATCCGGCCGGCTTCTTTCAGGCCCTGGCCGGGCCCACCATTCTCACCCACGGCGACGACGCCCAAAAGCAGCGCTTCCTCCGCCCCATGTACACCGGTCAGGAGCGGTGGTGCCAGCTGTTCTCCGAGCCGGGGGCCGGGTCCGATTTTGCCGGGCTGGGCACCCGGGCGGTGCGAGACGGAGACGAGTGGTTGGTCAACGGCCAGAAGGTCTGGAACACCCTGGCCCACCTGGCCCAGTGGGGCATGCTGGTGACCCGAACCAACACCGAGGTACCCAAGCATCGGGGACTCACCTACTTCCTGCTGGACATGCGCAGTCCGGGGGTCGAGGTTCGACCGCTGCGCCAGATCACCGGTGAGGCCGAGTTCAACGAGGTCTACCTGACCGATGTGCGGGTGCCCGACGCCAACCGGCTGGGCGACGAGGGTGATGGCTGGCGGGTGTCGCTGACCACCCTGATGAACGAACGGTCCTCAATCGGGGGCGGTGGGGGGGGCGGCGGCCCCCGGCGTGGTTCGGGCCCCATCAGCGAGGCGGTCAAGCTGTGGACGGCATTGCCGGCGGAAGATCGAGACGGGGCTCGGCGCAATCGGCTCATGCAACTTTGGGTGCGGGCGGAGACCCTTCGTCTGACCAACATGCGAGCGGGGGCCAGCCGGCGCATGGGTAACCCTGGGCCGGAGGGATCGGTGGCCAAGCTGGCCATGGCCGAACTCAACAAGGCCATCTACGAGTTCTGCCTCGACCTGATGGGACCGGCCGGTATGGTCGGCTACGACTTCACCTTCCGCCGGCCCACTGCGCTGAATGTGGAGGGCTGGGGCGAGCCCCGCCACGGGTTCCTGCGGGTGCGGGCCAACTCCATTGAGGGCGGCACCTCCGAGATCATGCGCAACATTTTGGGTGAGCAGGTGTTGGGCCTGCCCGGCGAGCCCAGGGTCGACAAGGACCAGGCCTGGAGCAAGGTCCCGCGCAGCTAGCGCCCGGCCGGCCGGTTGGGCCAGGTAAAGCCCGACCGGTTGGCTGGTGGGGTAAGTTCGGGCCGGTTCGGGCGGGGGTCCCTCGCCCACGGCCACACCGGGGGAACCAGATGAGCGCACCGACTCGCTACGAGATGAGCGCAGGGGTGGCCACCATCACCCTCGACGCTCCGGAGAACCGCAATGCCTTCAGCCAGGCCCTCCTGCAGAGTTTGATGGCCAACCTGCGGGCCGCCCTCGCCGACCCCGCCGTGCGGGTCATCGTGCTGACCAACACCGGCAATACCTTCAGCGCCGGGGCCGATCTCAAAGAAGACGCCAAGTCCCTACCCGCGGGCGCCTTGCACTTCCCTGACCTAGTCGCCGCCATCGACGGCTCGGCTAAGCCAGTGGTAGGTCGCATTGCCGGCCACGCCGCCGGCGGTGGCGTGGTGCTGGCCGCTGCCTGCGACATCGCCGTCGCCGCCGACAACGTACGCATCGGTATCACCGAGGTACGCCTGGGTATTGCCCCGTTGCCGGTGGCCGCCCTCATGGCCCATCGCATGACCAGGCGAAACTTGTTCGAAGCTTTCTTGGCTGCGGACATGATGCCGGCCGCCCGCGCCGCCGAGCTGGGCTTGGTCAACCGGGCCGTGCCAGCGGACCAACTCGACGCCACCGTCGCCCACTACGTGGACGCCCTGGTGCGGGGCGCTCCCGATGCGCTGGCCACCACCAAGGCGGCCCTGCAGTTCATGGCCGATCAAGCTGCGGCAGCCGCTGATCGCTACGCCTCGGAGCACCCGGTCAGCTTCGGCGCTCCCGAAGCCCGCGAGGGTGTGGCCGCTTTTCTGGCCAAACGCCCCGCCGCCTGGATGCCGTCCTAAACCCCGCCCGCTCTGCCCACCCGCCCGATCCTGGGTCGCGCCCGACCCGGATCTCCAACGAGATTGAACACAGAGAGCGGTCACCGAACGGGCGGCTCAGCTTTCGGTAACGATGGGCGGAGGGGTTTCGGTGCCTCGGGGCCGAAAGATGGTGGTGTGGCGCAGGCGAGCCAGCTCCCGGTTGCCCTCCCCGGTGACCATACCGTCCAGTATTTGATACCAGTGGCCCTTCCGTTCGTAGGCCTGCACGATGTGGGCGCCGATGATGATGGCTTGGTCTGCCTGCGCCGGGGCCAGATGCTGGATCTGGGTACGTACGTGGATGGTGGGGCCGTAGGTGAAGTTGTGCCGGGTGAGCGGGGCCATGCGGGCGGCCAGGAACCACGGATGCAAACGCCCCTCGGGCAGGTCGGTTTGCTCGAGGCCCAGGTCCACGGTGGCCAGGCGGCGGGCTGCTTCACCGTTGACAAACGCCCCCAACGGACGCAAGGCCACCCGGTAGGGCACCGTGTCCAACGTATAGGTGGGGCGCACCCGGGGCGGTTCCAGGGCGGGGCCTACCGGAGGGGGTTCGATGTCCTCGAACCACGGGGCTTGGCCCATGCCTACCTCGCCGTCCAGAACTACCCGATCCCCGCCCACCGCAGCTCGCACCAACCATCGGGCCGTCGGCGCGGAGCCGGGTGTACCCGGCGGGCCGGGCTCGGTGCCGGAGCTGGCCGCGTCTGAGGCGAGATCGATATCGATCACGACGGTCTCGGAGGCGTACAAAGGCCGGCGCAAGCTGATATCGGCCCAGCCTGACTCCAGCCAGGTCGGACCAACCAGCGCCTGAACGGCGTCGGCCACCCAACCGTAGGTGCGCACCCCGGCCACCAGCGCGCCCTGATAGCCGGCGCCGGTAGCGCCGTCCTCGGCGTGGATGGGGTTGGCGATACCTACTGGTGGTGGGTCGGGGGTGGCGACGACGGTGTTGCGCATGGTCAGCGCGTCGCCACGGGGGCAATCTTTTCGGCCAGTTCCTCGATGGCGTCCGCGATCTTGGCCGGGTTGGAGCTGGGCGGTGCCACCACCAGGCGGTGCACACCCAGGTCTTCCAGTTCCTTGACTCGATCCAGCGATTCGCGGCGTGGCGACCAGACCATGGTGGTGTTCTCGATGGCGTCAGGGTCGCGACCCTGAGCCACCGCTTCGGCCCGTACCGTCTCGAACAGGTGGGTGAGCTCGTCGTCGGTGCCCTTGGCCGGAAAGAAACCGGTGCCGTAGCGCCCGGCCCGGCGAGCGGCGGCGTCGCTGTGGCCGCCCACCACAATGGGAATGGTGCCGCCGGTGGGCTGGGGCCGGGAGATGGCGTTGGCGAAGTCGACGTACTTCCCGTGGTATTCGGCGTGTTCCTGGCTCCACAGCGCCTGCATGGCCTGGCAATACTCATCGGTACGGCGGCCCCGGTCGGGCCACGGTACGCCCAGGGCGTTGAATTCTTCTTGCAGCCAACCCACCCCGATGCCCAACTCGAATCGGTCGCCCGAGAGCTTGGCTAGGGTCGCGCATTCCTTGGCCAGCACCACCGGGTTGCGTTGGGGAACGATGAGGATGCCGGTAGCCAGGCGAATGTTGGTGGTACAGGCTGCCGCGTAGGCCAGCCACAGCAGCGGATCGGGCAGGTCGGGATCTTCCCCGCCGGGGATGCGGCCGCTCTCGTGGTAGGGGTACTGGGACTGGTAGCCGTGGGGTATCACGACGTGTTCCACCGCCCAGATCGATTCCAGGCCGCAGGTGTCCGCGGCGGTGGCGATGGCCTTGGCCCCTTCACTGGTGGCAAAGCGGGCCGAGTTGGCGAACATGATCCCGAACTTCATGTCGCCAATGGTAGAGCGAGGCCGGCCCCGCCCGCCGCGCAACTTGGGGCGGTTCGGGTCGGCCTTCTACCATCGGTCCCGCTGCGGTGGGGACCGGCCGGGCGAAGGGGGATTGCTGTGCACGGATCATCAACGCTGCCGCTGAGGCTTCGTTTGGAGGGCAACCCAGGGCTCACCGTGTGTCCTCACGCCGAGTACGTGTCGGCCAGCGACGCCGCCCCCATCGAGTTCCTCTCCCACCGCGTCCCCGGCCGCGGCTGAACGCGTCGTCATCCCGATGAACGTTCGCGATTTCCTTGGCCTGCAGGCCACCGATGAACCCACCCACTGGCGCCTGCCCATGTGGGAAGGCATCTGCGGTGGGCGCGGGGCGCTCTACGGAGGCTGTGGACTGGCCGCCATGATCGAGGTGGCCGAGGCCGCCGCCGAACGCCCGGTTACCTGGGCCGCCTGCCAGTTCGTTGGAGGGGCCGAGGTGCCCCACACCCTCGACCTTCGCTACGAGAACTTCACCACCGGTCGGCGGGTCACCCAGGGCCGGGTCACCGCCACCATCAACGGCGAGGTGGTGCTAGCCGCGCTGGTGGCCATGGGCACCCGCGAGTTTCCCATGGAGGGCCAGTGGGGTCCGCTGCCCCCGTCCGATCTGCCCGGTCCCGAGCGCTGCGTAGCCCGCAAGATGCCCGATCACCGCCGGGGCGGGCTGCGGTTGCGCATCGATGAGCGCGGGGTCAACAGCGATGCCGACGGGGCCCTACGGGCGGTAGACGGACGCAGCTACCTGTGGGCGACCATGCCCGAGGGTGTGCCGGCCAGCGCCTCGGCCCTGGCCATCTTGGGCGACACCGTGTCCGCTGGGGTCGACGCCATCTTTCCCGAGGACATCCGGGCTCGCAGCATCGACAACAGCCTGCGGGTGGTGGCGCCGCGGGCGTGTGACTGGGTGCTGGCCGACATCCAGGTCGACGGCGCCGCGGTGGGACTGGCTCACGGCACGGTGCGGCTGTGGACGCCTGAGGGCCATCTGCTCGGTGTGGCCAGCCAGTCCGGCCTGGTCGGCTACCGCTAGCGGGGTCCGTCTGGCGAACCGCAGCGGCCCAGGTGCTAAACACATTCCATGGCAGGCAAATACTTCGAACAGCTCGAGGTCGGCGCGGTGTTCGACCACCAGCCCGGCCGCACCGTCACCGAAACCGACAACCTGCTGTTCAGCACCATGTCGATGAACCCCCAACCGCTGCATCTCGATGCCGAGTTCGCCCGCAACAGCCAGTTCGGCCAGATCCTGGTCAACTCCATGTTCACCCTGGCCGTCGTCATCGGGCTGTCAGTGGGGGAGACCACGCTGGGTACCACCGTCGGGAACCTGGGTTTCGATGAGACCCGCTTCCCCAACCCGGTCTTCATCGGGGACACCATCTACGGCCATACCGTGATCAAGTCCAAGCGGGAGTCCAAGAGCCGCCCCGAGTGGGGCATTGTCACCTTCGAACACCAAGGCATTAACCAGCGCGGCGAGGTCGTGTGCACCTGCGTGCGTAACGGCATGCTGCTGAAGGTCCCCACCGGCGACGCCGGTTCCAGCACCACCGCGGGGGCCTGACATGGCCCGCATTCGCCGTTGCGCTCATTTCGTGCCCGGCGCCAGCGAAAAGATGCTGGGCAAGGCACTGGCCACCGAGGCGGACTGTCTGGTGCTCGATCTGGAAGACGCGGTCACGCCCGAGAACAAAGATTCCGCCCGGGTGGAGATCTGTCGTTGGTTGGCCGATGTGGACTTCGGTCGCCACGAAAAGACCGTGCGCATCAACCCATTGGACACGCCGTGGTTTCGTGCCGATGTCGAAGCCACCATGGTGCATCCACCCGATTCGTTCCTGATCCCGAAGCTGCACGGCCCGGGCGAAGTGCGCCTCATCGACCGGGTGCTCACCGACCTCGAACGCCAACACGGCCACCCTATCGGCGGGGTGAAATTGCTGGTGCTGGCCACCGAGACGGCGGCAGGGTTGCTGGCCACCGGTGAGATTCCCTGCGTGCCCCGGGTCGACGCGGTGACCTGGGGGGCCGAGGACCTTTCCGCCGCGCTCGGGGCCAAGCGCAACCGTGACGAGGCCGGCCGTTACCTGCCCATCTTCGAACACGCTCGGACGATGACCATGCTGTCGGCGGTGGCCAACGGGGTCCAGCCCCTTGACACCGTGTTCACTGACATCACCGACCCCGACGGACTGCGCCGAGACTGTCGAGACAGCGCGACCATGGGCTACACCGGCAAGATCTCGATCCATCCCAGCCAGATCGACGTCATCAACGAGGAGTTCACCCCCTCCGCCGCCGATATCGCCGACGCCCGGGAGCTGTTGGCCGAATTGGAAGTGCAGCGGGCCAACGGCCGCATGGCCTTCCGCTTCCGGGGCAAGATGGTGGACGTCCCCCACTTCACCCAGGCCCAACGCATACTGGTTCTGGCCGACTCCCTCGGCGTCGGCTGACCCGTCACGTTCGTTCCACCGAATCGACGCCGATTCGCCGCTTTTTTCAATCCACCGAATCGACACCGAATCGGTCCGTAAGGGCCGAAAAGTCGGCTGAGACCCCCCACGAAACCCGGAGAAACCATGAGCGGACCGCTATCGGGCTACACGGTGATCGAGCTGCGCGGTATCGGGCCCGGCCCCTTCTGCGGGATGGTGCTGGCCGACCTGGGGGCGGACGTCATCCGCATCGACCGGGCCGACGAGGTGCCGGCCGAGCCGCCCCGCCGCCCGCCGCTCGACATCTTGGGTCGCGGCCGCCGCTCGGTGGCTCTCAACCTCAAGAAGCCCGAGGCCATCGAGGCAGTGATGAAGATGATCGAAGGCGCCGATGCCCTCATTGAGGGCTTCCGGCCAGGGGTCATGGAACGCCTCGGTCTCGGCCCCGAGGCTTGCCTGGCTCGCAACCCGGCCCTTGTGTTCGGCCGTATGACGGGCTGGGGCCAGGAAGGGCCTTACGCCCAAATGGCCGGCCACGACATCAACTACATCGCTTTGGCCGGGTGCTTAGCCCACATCGGCCGCCCCGACGAGCCACCGGTGCCGCCGCTCAACCTGGCCGGTGACTTCGGCGGAGGCGGCATGTTGCTGGCGGTGGGCGTGATGGCGGGGCTGTTGGAGACGGCCAAGTCAGGCCGAGGTCAGGTGGTCGACGCGGCCATGGTGGACGGGGCCGCCTTGCTGATGGCCTCTTTCCACGGCCTGGCCAACATCGGCCGGCTTGAGCCGCGGGGCCACAACCGCCTCGACGGCGGTAGCCACTTTTATGACTCCTACGAGTGCGCCGACGGGGAGTACGTGTCCATCGGGTCCATTGAACCGCAGTTCTACGCCGAGCTGCGCCGCCTGGCTGGCCTGGACCAACCGCAGTGGGACCACCAGGGCGATGCCACCGCCTGGCCCGAGCTCAAGGCCCAAATCGCCGCAGTGTTCCTGCAAAAGACCAGGGCCGAATGGTGCGCCATTATGGAAGGTTCCGACGTCTGTTTCGCCCCGGTGCTTACCATTCCCGAGGCGTGGGAACATCCCCACAACGTGGAACGCGATTCCTTCATCGAGGTGGCCGGCATCCGCCAGCCGGCCCCGGCCCCCCGGTTCAGCCGAACCCCCGGATCCATCGATGGTCCCGCCGCCTATCCCGGCCAACACAGCGACGAGGTCCTGGCCCGCTTCGGGTTCGATGCCAATGCCATCGCCTCGCTGCAGTCCTGCGGCGCGCTGGGCTAGCCATGCAGCGGTTGCCCGGTAGGTGGTGAGGCGCCCACTCTGGGCAGCTTCGGCGAGTTGGCGGCAACGTTTCGATAGCCTGGGCTGGATCCAGGCCGGCCTGATCCACATGGGCAGCGTCGAGATGGGGGATCCGTGACACTGACCGAGCAGCAAGCAGGGACATCGGCGGAAGGGCCAGCATTGCCCGCGCCTGCCAGGACTGCGGAGGGGCCGAGCGGATGGAAGGTCGATCGCCTGACGCCGGCCCTGGGGGCAGAGATTCGTGGGGTGGCCCTGGCCGACACCGGCGTAGACGTCGACGCAATCAAGTCCCTGCTGGCTGAGCATCACGTGTTGTTCTTCCCCGACCAGCACCTCGACCTCGACCAGCACGTCGCCCTCGGACGCAACTTCGGACCCCTCGAGCAGCATCCCCATCTAGCCAACGCCTTTTTGCACCACCCCGAGGTGTTCGAACTGGCCGCTTCCAAGGGCGGCATCGCTGACGAGTGGCACACCGACCTCACCTTCTTGGCCCAGCCGTCGGTGATGTCGGTGCTCAACATGGTGCGCTGCGCCGACGCCGGCGGGGACACCATGTGGACCAACCTGAGCCTCGCCTACGAGGAGCTGTCCCCCCCGTTACAGGAGCTGTGCGAGGGGCTATCGGCCCTGCACGACGCTGCCCCTCACGGCTACCCCGACAAGCGGACCATCCACCCGGTGGTGCGGGTCCACCCGCTGACGGGGCGCAAGGTCCTCTACGTCAACGAGCACTTCACCCGCCGCATCGTGGAGTTGAGCCACGCCGAGAGCGAGATGTTCCTGGGCTATCTCACCCGCTGGGTGACCTCGCCCCGTTTCACCGTCCGCTATCACTGGCAGCCGGGGACCATCGCCATGTGGGACAACCGTTGCACCCAGCACTTCGTCCTCAACGATTTCGTCGGTGAACGCATCATTCAGCGGGTCACCATCATGGGCGACGATGTGGCCGGGCCCGGCCCCCGCTGGCCCGCCCATACCGCTCGGCGCGGTGCCGTCACCTGGCACGACCGCCAGCTCAAAGCGGTCTTGCGGGAACGTTCCGCCAGCGGTGGCGGGGTAGGCGGGCCGGGCGGGGCGGGCACGCTCAAGGGGTAACGGCGGGCCGCGCTACCGTGGCCCATGCGCCTGACCAGAATCTTCACCGGGGACGACGGCGAGTCTCATTTCCAGGACCTCGAGGTCCCCATGACCGAGCGGCCCTATGGCTTCTTGACCGACTGGTTGCCGGTGCAGCTCATGGCTTACCGCGAAAACCATCCCGGCCAGGACCTTGACTTTCACGTCGCTCCTCGTCGCCAGCTGGTGGTGAACCTTTTCGGGGCGGTGGAGATCGAAACCGGCGACGGCGAGGTGCGCCGGTTGGGGGCAGGGGACATTCTCTTCGCCGACGACACCACCGGCCGGGGTCACATCTCCCGTGATGTCGAAGGCCCCCGGCGCAACCTGTTCCTGCCCCTGCCCGACGATCTGGACATCTCCGGCTGGCGGGTTCTCTCCCCATGATTGGGCCCTGACATGGTGCTGCGAGCCGACTCGGGTCCGCCAGTGCCCCTGAGCTGAGGATCAACTCCTCGGTCGTATCGGCCGATAGCTGGTTCGATGCGTGCTCAGATCCTCTTTCGGCGGGGTAATGGGCCGGCGCCTGTTGCTCCGAGCATCCTCTTAACCCGGCAGGAGCACACTGCCGCCCGGCGACGGCCGCCGGTCAGAGTCCTCGCCGGCTGGTCGGCCTTGGGCTTGTTGGCCGGCTGCGCGGGGGGAGCGGGAGACAACCGGCCGCCGGTGATGCAGCCAGCCGTGGAGGCCGCGAACGACAACAGCACCACGACACTCCAGGACAGTGCCACGACGCCGACGGTCGTGGGCGTCGACTATCGAAGCACGGCCAGCTCTCTGGGCGTTATCGGCACAACGAAGACGACGGCCACGCCTGGACCCAACGATCAGATGACAGCGGAGTCCCCTCCACGTGCGCCTGGCGCCGATGGGGGGAGTACTGCGGCCACCGCCGCTCCCCGGGGGGAAGCACCCGCTGGGGTCAGCGACTCCCGCTTTGACCGACAGTTGGTAACCGATTCGGCCCAGATGGCCAGGGCCCAACAACTGTTGTTGGCCCAGGGATACCGGGTCGGTGCCATCGACGGCGCCGTGGGTTCCTCCACTGCCGCGGCCTTAGCCGCGTTCCAAGCCGACAAGCACCTACCGGCCAGCGGGCAACTCGATGTCGGCACCTTCACCGCGCTGGTGGCGGCGGCCATCTCGGTGACGGACCGCCTGCCCGCCTCGGTGGTGATCCATCTGTCCGAGCAATACCTCTCGGTCTATAACGCCGGCGCGCAGCTGATAACCCGTTGGCCCATCTCCACCGGCGGGCCTGGCACGGAGACCCCGACCGGCTCTTTCCAGGTGCAGAGCCGTCAACTGGTGGGTACTTCCAGCGGCGACGCTCGGGTCCACATGGACTTCTTCACCGTCTTCAACGAGGACATCGGCTTCCACGGCATCCCCTGGGTCGGCACCCGCGATGATCGGCTGTGGACACCGCTGGGCGAGTACGGCGTCTCCCACGGCTGCATCCGCATGGAAGACGCCAACGCCGAGTACCTCTACTCCTTCCTGCCCGACGGCGCTCCCGTTGAGGTGCGCGACTAACCAGCGATCAACCCGTCAACCGCGTCCCCGTCGTACTCCAGGATCTTCGCTGAGGAGCTCGAAGGTGTGCTGGCCGCCGCTGCGCCCGCCCCTGGCCATCGTCCCGGTCAGCTCTGACCAATCAGGGAAGGGTGAGCCAGCCGTAGGGATCGGGGGTGGCGCCCCTGTGCAGATCGGTGAGAGCCTGGCGCAGCCGCATGGCATGGGTGCCCACCCCGCCCGTACCGACAGGTATGGATTGGCCTTTGACCACCAGTTTGCCCACTGGGGAGAGCACTGCGGCGGTGCCGGTGAGGGCGGCCTCGGCATGGGCCCGGCCGGCCCAGGCCACCACCTCGTCCACTGTCACCTCACGCTCTTCAACCACGTAGCCGAGGTCCCCGGCCAGGGTGAGCAGCGAGGAGCGGGTGACCCCGTGCAGGAAGGTGGTATTCAAGGCGGGGGTGATCACCCGGTCGGCGTCGATCAACATGAAGTTGGCCGCGCCGGTCTCTTGCACCAGCCCGCCGGGTGCGAAGAGGACCTGGTCGGCGCCGAGGTTCTTCTTGGCCTCCAACGTGGGACGCAGGGCCATGACGTAGTTGGCGCCGGACTTGACCGCCCCGAAGGCAGGGATGGTGCGGGGTTGCTCGGTCTCGACGGCGATGGTGAGGTGACGGATACCACCGGAGAAGCAATCACCCACTGGGCCGGCCAACACGCACAGCCGCGCCGCGGCGGAACGGGCGGCCGCCGCCCCCACGTTCTCGTGGGGGCCGACCAGGGTGGGCCGCAGATAC
>JANPEN010000490.1:0-6861 GCA_031422955.1 Acidimicrobiia bacterium | reverse complement strand
ACATCTCAAAGCTGGCCGGGTCGGGGGGATAGAACAAGCCCCTGGCGGCCACCGCTTTCTTGAGCTCGCTGTTGATCATCCCCGGCTGCACCCGCACCGTGCGGTTGGTGTCGTCGATCTCGATGATCTCCGTCATACGGTGCAGCGACAACAGCAGGCACCCGTCAATGGCATTGGCCGCCCCGGTCAACCCGGTCCCCGCCCCGCGAGCCACGATGGGTACCCCCGCCGCTCGGGCCGCCGCCACTGCCGCCACCACGTCGGCGGTGTGGCGGGCCATGACCAACACCGCGGCGGTGCCACCCTGTTCGAAGATGGCCCGGTCCTGCCCGTAGGCGGCCACCACATCAGCGTCGGTCTGGATGCACTCCGCCGGCAAACGGGCCGATAACTCCTCGAACAGGCTCATGGCCCAATCCTGCCAGCCCCTGCGCCAGCAACCGCGAGCGCGGTAACGCTAGGGTCCGCGGCCGTGAAGCTTGACGCCCGCCTCCGCAACGGTATGGAGTTTGCCGCCTCCGACGCCCGCCAGGCCGAGGAGCTCGGTTTCGAAGGTGCCTGGAGCAACGAGAACTCCTCTGACGCCTTCCTGCCGCTGGGGTTGGCGGCGGCGGCCACCCGGCGCATCGAGCTGGGTCCCTCGGTGGCCATTGCCTTTTCTCGCAGCCCGATGACGGTGGCCTACCTGGCCCATGATCTTCAGCGCTTCAGCGAGGGGCGTTTCGTGCTGGGGTTGGGCAGCCAGATCAAACCCCACATCGAGAAGCGTTTCGCCATGACGTGGTCGAAACCGGCCCGACGCATGGGCGACTACGTGCGGGCCTTGCGGGCCATCTGGCGGGCCTGGGACGAAGGCGAAGCCCTGCGTTTTGAGGGCGAGTTCTATCGCCACACGCTGATGACCCCCCAGTTCAGCCCCCCGCCCAGCGCCCACGGCCCGCCCAAGGTCTATGTGGCCGCGGTCGGTCCGCTGATGACGGAGGTGGCCGGCGAGGTGGCCGACGGGCTCCTGGCCCATCCGTTCCTGACCGAGCGCTACCTGGCCGAGGTCTTGTTGCCCGCCCTCGGGCGGGGAAGGAGCAAGGCCGGCGCCACCATGGACGGCTTTGAGATCGGGCTTTCGTCCTTTGTCGCCCTCGATGAGGCCGATGTGGAGGCGGTGCGGCGCCAGATCTCTTTCTACGGCTCGACCCCGGCCTACCGACCGGTATTGGAGCTGCATGGCTGGGGCGAGTTGCAGACCGAGCTCAACACCCTCTCCAAGCAGGGGCGCTGGGAGGACATGGTCGCCCTGGTGGACGATGAGGTGGTGGCGGCCATGTGCCCCATTGGCACCGCCCAAGAGGTAGCCGCGCAGTTGCACCGCCGCTACGACGGCCTGGCCCACCGAATTCGCTTCAACCGCCCCGGCGAGGTTCCACCGCCGTCCCGTTTCGCCGACTTGGCCGAGGCCTTCCGCTCCCGTTGAAGCGGGGTGGGGCGGTGGGGCCAGATCGAGGGCAAGCCGAGCCGGCCGAAGTGGTCCACCAGATTCCCTTGTCGCAACCACAGATGTCACAGAGCGCGTCGAATCGACGTCGATTCGACGCCTAGGGCCGGGGTCATCGGCCAGGGTGATGGCCTAACCTGAGACCATGACAACCCCGGCCGGTTGGTATCCCGACCCCAGCGATGCAGCCCAACAGCGTTATTGGGACGGCAACGGGTGGACCGAACACGTACATCCACCGGTCGCCACCCAGCCCGACGAGAACGCCGCCGCCCTCTCCTACGCCAGGGAAGCAGCCCAGTACGCCAGCGAAACAGCCCAGCAGGGAACCGGGGCGGTCGACGCGGGGACCTGGGCCGACACCAGCGCAACCGGGGTCCCCGGCCAGTACAGCTCCGGCCACGAGGCCGCCAGCGCTGCGGCCGGAGGGGTGACCGATCCGTGGGCAGGGGCCGGCGCCCAGCACAACGCCGGCGGCCAGGGCGGCGATTGGGGGGTGGGCGGCATTCACACCGAGCTGTTGTCCCCCCGCTACGCCGAGGTCAACTCGGGCGAGCGGGTGGCGCTGCAGAACCCCTTTTTGCTCAAGGTGCTACTCGGCAACGACGTGTTGGCCCGTCAGGGTTCCATGGTTGCCTTCCAGGGGGCCATTGATTTCGATCACGAAGGCGCCGGCGCTGCCCGTTTCCTCAAGAAGGCCCTGACCGGCGAGGGCTTGCCCCTCATGCGCTGCCATGGCCAGGGCGAGCTGTTCCTGGCCGAGGGGGCCAAGAACGTGCACATCATCTATCTCGACAACGCCGGGTTGTCGGTCAACGGGCGCAACGTATTGGCCTTCGAGCCGTCCCTCTCGTGGGACATCGCCAGGGTCCAAGGTGCCTCCGTGGTGGCCGGCGGGTTGTTCAACACCCGCCTACAGGGCAGCGGTTGGGTGGCAGTCACCACCAAGGGAGAACCAGTGGTGTTGCGTACCGACCAGCCCACCTTCGTCGACACCGACGCGGTGGTGGCCTGGAGCGCCGGTTTGACCACCTCGTTACGCCGTTCGGTCAAGATGAAGGCGCTGATCGGCAAGGGATCGGGCGAAGCAGTGCAGTTGGCCTTCCAGGGCAACGGCATCATCATCGTGCAGCCATCCGAAGGCGACGGGCCACCGACCGCCCAGTCCTGACGCGACGTTTGGAGCGAACCGTCGGATTTCGGGCATCCTGGGGGGACTGCGCCACGGTGTTCTGCGGCGTTCGTTGTGCGACGAAAGGCGACCAGCCCCCATGAAAGTTGCCCTCACCCTCCGGGACCACCTCGACCGGGCGGTCACCGTGTACCCGGATCGCATCGCCCTGGTGGACGAGCCGGACCAGCCGGCGCAGTCCTGGGGTTCGTTGACCTGGACCGAGGTCCATCGCCGAGCCAGAGCCCAAGCGGCCGGCCTGGACCGATTGGGAGTGCCGGCGGGGGCCAGGGTGGCCATGGTGTCGCACAACTCGGCCCGGTTGTTCACCTCCTTCTACGGGGTGGCCAACTGGGGCCGGGTCTTCGTGCCCATCAACTTCCGGCTGGCCGCGGAGGAGGTGAAGTACATCGTGGGCCACTGCGGCGCCGACGTTCTGCTGGTCGATCCCGAGCTGGAGGAGCAGATGGCCTCCATCGGCCATCCCCGCACCTATGTGATGGGGGCAGAATCGGACGCCGAGCTTTACGTCTACGACGTGGAACCCAACCACTGGGAGCCCGACGAAGACGCCACCGCCACCATCAACTACACCTCGGGAACCACCGCCCGACCCAAGGGCGTCGAGCAAACGCACCGCAGCCTCTGGGTGAACGCAACCACCTTCGGCTGGCACGGAGGGGTCAACGATCGCGACGTGTATCTCCATACGTTGCCCATGTTCCATTGCAACGGCTGGGGCCAACCTTTCTCCACTACCGCTATGGGCGTCACCAACGTAGTGCTGCGCAAGGTCGATGGGGCGGAGATCCTGCGTCGCATCGAACGCCACGGGGTGACCTTGCTGTGCGGGGCGCCGGCCGTGGTGGCCATGGTGCTGGACGCCGCCGCCACCTGGGACGGGGAGATTCCGGGCCGGGATCGGGTGCGCATGGTGGTGGCTGGTGCGCCGCCCCCCACCCGCACCATCGAACGGATGGAAAGCGATCTGGGCTGGGAGTTCATCCAGATCTACGGGCTCACGGAAACGGCCCCGTTGCTCACCATCAACCGCACCCGTTCCGAGTGGGATGGGCTGTCCCCTCACGAGCGGGCCCAGAAGCTGAGCCGGGCCGGCGCCCCCGCGCTGGGGGTACGCATGGAGGTAACGGACCAGGGCGAGCTCATCGCCCGCTCCAACGTTGTGCTCAAGTCCTACTGGGACCAGCCCGAGGCCACCGCCGAGGCCATTCGAGCCCAGGCCGATGGGCTGGAGTTCTTCCACACGGGCGATGGCGGCACCATCGACGACGAGGGTTACGTCACCATCTCGGACCGTAAGAAAGACGTGATCATCTCCGGTGGGGAGAACGTTTCCTCTATCGAGGTGGAAGACGCCTTGTTCTCCCACCCTGCGGTGGCGGAGGTGTGCGTAATCGGCGTTCCCCATGAGAAATGGGGCGAGACGATCAAGGCCCTGGTAGTGCTGGCCCCTGGTAGTGACCCGGTGAGCGAGCGCGAGCTCATCGACCATTGCCGCACGAAGTTGGCCCACTATAAGTGCCCCACCTCGGTGGAGTTCCGCGACGTGCTATCCCGTACGGCGACGGGCAAGCTGCAGAAGTTCCTGTTGCGGGCCCCGTACTGGGATGGCTTCACCAAACAGGTCAACTGAACAAACGAGCGGACCGGGAGGTTGACAAGGCCGAGGGCGGGGGCAGGTTTGGCGGCTCACCCCCGCCCAGGGTCACAGCTCCAGGATGCGCACCGTGCCGGTATCGCCGTCGACCTCGACCAGGGCCCCGTCGGGAATGCGTTTGGTGGCGTCGAGCACCGACACCACACAGGGAATGCCCAACTCCCGGCTGACGATGATGGCGTGACTCAAGGGAGCCCCAACATCTACCACCACCGCGGCGGCGGGGACGAACAGCGGGGTCCAGGATGGGTCAGTGATGGGAGCGACCAAGATGTCTCCCGGGGCGAGGGCGCCAGGGCTGTGGCTGTCGAGCACGATCCGGGCCCGGCCCACCGCCTTGCCGGAGCATCCGGCCACGCCGACTAGTGCTTCACCGGCCACGACCTTGGTCACCACCGCCGCGTCGCGCCGGGGGTAGCTGGCCATAGGCGGAGGTTGTCCAACGAAAAGGAACGGTTCCTGGAGCGCCAAGACCTCGTCGTAGAGCTTTTCCCGTTCCGCCAGCTTGTCATACCAACCGGTAGGTTCATCGAGCACCTGGGCCATCTCGGCCCTGCTGAGCATGCCGAAACTCTCGAGGCGGGGAAAGTAACCGCCGGCCACCATGCGCCGGCCCCATTCCCGAGCCAGCACCCGGTTTTCTTGAATGAGCTTGACGTTGTTGGTCTTGGTTCGTTCTCGGCCGGGCAGGAACACGGTGGCGGCGTGCAGGGCGGCCAGGAACTGGCCCTGGGTGGCGGGATCCCCGGCCACCATAGCGGCGATCTCCTGGCCCAAGGCCTGGCGCTCGGCGGCGCGGTCTCGGTTCAGCTGATGGGGCGAAGAGGACTCCGGCGACAGGCGCATACGATCTACTGCGGCCAGGGCCAGATCGGGCTCGGTTTCCCAGGTGGGACTGCGCAACTCCCACTCGTTCGGGCCCCGGCTGCCGTAGGCGTAGAGGAAACGGTCGAAGGCGGCCACGAAGGCCGCGGCCTCAGCGTCGGCGCTGGCCCGGAGGCGTTGGTAGAGACCATTTCCGCCTTCGTCGAACATGGCGCTGACCGTGGGTGACGCAGCGACTTGGCGGCCGAGATCCCACAGGACCATGGAAGGAGCCGCCGATTCCACATCGCCCAGGCCCGAGAGCAGGGGCAAGACAGCCTCGGGCCGGCCCACCGCGTTGCAGACGGCGGTGATGATGCCCAGCGGCAAGGAGGCCAGGAAGGTGATGTAGATGTGTTGGCCGAAGACCCTGCGAAAGTGCTCGTCGAAGTTGGCCCACATGCGCTCGATCAACGCTCGGTCGCTGAGGGAACCGATGTCGGGGCGAGCGGCGCGCAGGGCGTTCATGATGCGTTCGTCTTCGGCCACCTCGGGCAGCGCATCGGTGGTGAGCACCCACCCGAAAGTGGCACCGATTTTCTCGGTGAGATCGGGACGATCAAAGCCATCCTTCACCACGAACTCGGGCACGCCGGGGGCGTCGCCGAAGAAGGCGGCGTCAATGTCGGCGGCGGTCATGCCCGGGGCCCGGTGTCCCAAGATGCGCAGGGCCGAAGCGTTGAGGTAGCCGTACCCGCCGTTCACCCCGAGGAAGACCATTTCGTTGGCCGGGAACTCGGCGGCGTCGAAGGCCCCCATGCGGATGTAGGCGTCTTGGAAGCCCATCTCGGCGCCGCCCAGACCGGCGTCGTTCATGAACCCGAACGAGAAGGTGAGCGGCGCCACTGGAGCAGGAAAGACCTCGCCAATGTTGGCTCTCGTGTAGAAATCGAAAACCTCGGATGGCTTGGATTCGACAATCCAACGTTCGACCACGTTTTACCCCTACGCGTTGACCCGGCTGTGACGCCGATCACAGTAGCCGTTCAGGTTCGTTCGTTCGTTCCGGGCTGAGGCGAAGCTCTCCGCCCGCGCCAGCCGGCGTGGCTCAGCGGTAGGGGATGGTCGCCACAATCGGCTGGTTCAGGATCACGGCTCCCTTCTCATACACCGTCAAGGCCCCGTTGTTGATGGCGTAGATATAGCTTCCGCTGACGGCTTGCCAGCCCGAGCCGCTCGGTTGGGCCGCCAGCAACACGCTGATCGTTTCATCGGCCCGATCGTGGCCGTAGTACAGATACTCGGTTCCTGTCCAGCAGATCCGGGCGACAAAGTCCGCCGTGCGGTACTCGACGATGGCCATGGTGGGACCGGCCGGCGTTCGGTTCTGGATATTGGCGCTCTGGGGACAGGTGACGCCCGATCCGGCGGTCGTGCTCGGTGGCGGATTGGTTCCCACCGCTGTGGCGCCGACGGTCGGGGCGACCGTCGGCGGCGTTCGGCCCGTCGTGGGGGCGGGCGCGATTACCGAGGTGGGCGGCGCCTCGCTGGTGACGGTGATAGCAGTGGATGTCGGCCTTGCTAAGGACGTCGCTGATTGGCGCGACACGGTGGGGCCCGCCGCTGAGTCGGCGATGGTGCCCACCTCCGACGGCCCGCCTGGGGAGAACCGCACCCAGGCCCCGCCGCCTATCAGCAGCCCGCTGAGTATCGCCACCG
>JANPEN010000489.1:0-7688 GCA_031422955.1 Acidimicrobiia bacterium | reverse complement strand
CGGCTGACTCAAGGATGCAAACAGTCTGCTCGCTCCCGGCCCCTTTTCCCAACCCGTCGCCGTTGTTTAGGACGGATCGGCCCGGTGGCACACCGCTTCAACGTTGTTGCCGTCGGGATCGCCTACGAAGGCGCCGTAGTAGCCGGCGTGGTACTCCGGCCACGGTCTGCACTGGATTCCCACATGATCAAGCATGACCCCAGCATGACCCAGGGTGACCCCAGTAATAACTAGGGTGATCCGCGATGAACGCCTCACCCGCCCACGGTGGCGCCCAGTCGACCGTAGGCACCGGGGCGTTGGCGCTCGGCGCGCTGGGTGTGGTCTTCGGCGACATCGGCACCAGCCCCCTCTACGCCTTTCGTGAGGCCTTCGACCATCAGGACCTGCCAGTGGTGGAGACCAACGCCCTCGGTGTGGCTTCCATAGCCTTCTGGGCGCTGATCCTGATCATCTCCATCAAGTACCTGGCTCTGGTCATGCGAGCCGACAACCGCGGCGAAGGCGGCATCCTGGCCCTCACTGCTCTGGTCATGCAGAAGTCCAAAAGCGGCCGCCAGACGGCCGGTTTGGTGATACTCGGCGTGTTCGGCACCGCCCTGCTTTACGGCGACGGCCTCATCACCCCTGCCATCTCCGTGCTCAGCGCGGTGGAGGGGTTCGAGGTGGCCTCGGCCGCCTTCGAGGACTGGGTGATCCCAGTGGCCTGCGTTATCCTGGTTGGCTTGTTCGCGGTGCAACGCCGGGGCACCCATGCCGTTGGCCGGGTGTTCGGGCCGATCATGGTGGTCTGGTTCGCCACGCTCGGCGTGCTCGGCCTCAACCAGATCTTCCGCCACCCCGGTGTGCTCGAGGCCATCAACCCTGTGCACATCATCGAGCTCTTCCAGGCTGAACCTAAGAAGGGTTTCCTAGCTCTGGGCAGCATCTTTCTGGTGGTCACCGGGGGCGAGGCCCTCTACGCCGACATGGGTCATTTCGGGCGCAAGCCCATCGCTGTGGTGTGGTATGCCATCGTGTTGCCCGGCTTGGTCCTCAATTACTTCGGGCAGGCGGCGCTACTCATCAACGAACCCGATGCCATCGAGAGCCCGTTCTATCGACTGGCGCCGGCCTGGGGGGTGACACCGCTGGCGGTCCTGGCCACAATGGCCTCGGTGATCGCCTCCCAGGCACTGATCTCCGGAGCTTTCTCGCTCACCGTGCAGGCCGTTCAACTCGACTACTTCCCCAGGGTGAAGGTGCTACACACCTCCAAGGACCACCACGGCCAGGTCTACGTTCCCCTGGTCAACTGGGCTCTGATGATTGGCTGCGTGGGCCTCGTGCTGGGCTTCCAGTCCTCAACCAATCTGGCCGCCGCCTACGGGATCGCGGTCACCACCACCATGGCCATCACGTCGATCATCTTCTTTGTGGTGGTCCGTAACCATTGGGGGTGGTCGCTGACTAAAACGCTTCTCGTGGTCACCCCGCTGTTGGTGGTCGACAGTGCCTTCCTGGCCGCCAACATCCCCAAGATTCCCGCCGGCGGCTGGTTCCCGATTCTCGTCGCCGCCGGCCTGCTCGTGCAGATGGTCACCTGGCGTCGGGGTCGGCAATTGGTGGCCGCCCGCATTCGTCGGGCCGAGCGCACGGTGCCGGAGCTGCTCGTGGAGTACGGTGACGCCGTTTCGGTGGAGGGAACCGCCGTGTTCATGTTCAAAGAGGCGGGTATGGCCCCGCCCGCTTTGGTCAACAACCTGCGCCACAACAAGGTGCTTCACGCCACCACCCTGCTCGTGTCCGTCGTCACTGCCGACATTCCCCGCGTCGCCGTCGAAGATCGAAGCGAAGTCCTCCAGCTCGACCCCAGGGTGCACCAGGTGGTGTTGCATTTCGGGTTCATGGACGAACCCGACGTTCCCGAGGCCCTGTCGGGTATCGAGATCAACGGCACCCTGCTTGACCCGGCCGCCATCACCTACTTCATCGGTCGGGAGTCGGTCATCCAAAGCGACGTCAAGGGCATGCACCCGGTGTTCGAGCACCTCTTCGTAGTTCTCATGCGGGGTGCCGCCAGCGCCAGCCGATTCTTCAACCTGCCCGCCGAGCGGGTCTTTGAGGTCGGCAGCCACGTCGAGATCTGACCGGAGAATCTCCTGCTGGGGGCTGAGTCGTTGCGCGTGAGGTGCGGGGTGCGGGGCGGAGCCCCGCTCGGGGCGTTCGCCCCGACGGTTTGTCCGGTCATGCCGCGGGTGTGAGTGCGACGTTGTGGCCGAGGGCTTGGAGTTGGCGCACGAGGTCTCGGGTCTTGCGGTCGGGATCGAGTCGGCTGGTGTAGTAGTCGGGTCCGAGGTCCACGCAGCGGGCCTCGGGGTCGTTTAGGAGGTGCCAGACGATCACGAGGATCGACCGGGCGACTGCGACGAGGGTTCGTTGCTTGCCTCGACGGCGTACGAGCCGACGGCGTACGAGCCGCCGGTAGCGTTCACCGGGACGCAGCATGCCCCGCTCCGTTCCGCCTCGTCGCTGTCGATCTCCTCGACACCGATGCTGTCATGCTTCAAGGCCACCTCCAGGGCTCGATAACCGATGAGACGAGCGAACCCGGGGGCCCAGGAGGGGTAGGAAAGTCTGATCGTCGTGCTCGTAGCAACAATGCGCTGCCCTTCTGGTCGGGCCCCACACCAAACTGGTCTACGGTCTCAAGACCAAGAACACGACGGCGTGACAGGCTCGCTCGACACCATTTTCACGCATTCGACACGGCTGCAGAGCAGCCACAGAAACTGATCTGATCGCTATCGGCCAGCCGTGTAACTGACCAGTGCCGCTCGACCACCGGGGCCGTCGGTGTGGATGCTGAGCACGGGGCCGACGCCTCGGGCGTAGAACTTCAGCTCCTGCACCTTCGGTTCGGTGGGCACGAGGTCACGGGTCATCAAGACGTCTTTGTCGAAGAAGCCGAAGGGAACCTCCACCCGTTCCTGTCCTACCGTGATGACTCCAGCTCGGTCCTCGGCCTCACCTTTGTAGTACTCCTGGCGATAGGTCATGCCCGTTTGTAGTACTCCTGGTGATAGGTCATGCCCGGCTTCGGGTTGGCGGGCATGGCGATGCCGGCTTGGGCACCGTCAACCCCTGCCTCGAAGGAGCCGCCGTGGTCGACGACCTTGCCGTCCTCGTTGTTGGTGACGTACTCGCCCAGGTACCAGATGTTGCCGTGGTTGTCCTGGGCATACCAGTCTTCGGTGACCTCAACCGGTACCCCGTTTTTGCTCACCGTGTCGATGATCACCCTGGCCTCGATCCCGTTGGCGATCATTTTGGTTTTGTTGGTCACCTCGATGAGGGCAACGGCGGCCAGCAGCGCTGCGCCTAATCGTCCGATTGAAGGTCGATGCATGGAGGATCCTCTCGCAGTGGTGGCGTTCCCACCCGGGGAGGATGTTCCCTCAGTCCTGAACCATTGCTGAATGCCACGGTGGCTGCTCGTCGTCCCAGCGAAGGAAGGCAACTCGCGACCGCCGGCGTGAAGGGGAAGCCGATCCCGTCACACGCGTGCTCGACAAGTTCTACGGTGTCGCCATGAACGCTGCGCCCTATTACGACCCCGAGGTTCGATCCGCTATCGAGGCCGGCCCTCGCCTTGGCACCGTCGATGCCAGGACCTTGGCCAAGGTGCGAGCGGATCGTTCGTTGTTGAACGAACAGGTGAGCCTTTCCGATGCGGTCACCCGCACCGATGTGATGGTGCCAGGGCCAAGCGGCGCCCCCGATCTACGGCTCCGGGTGCACCGGCCCCGCAACGCGGATGCCGCGCTACCCTGCCTGTATTGGCTGCATGGTGGCGGTTACGTTCTCGGCTCGCCGGAACAGGACGACCTGCGTTTCGATCGTTGGTGCAGCCGTTTCGGTCTCGTTGGCGTTGTCGTGCAATACCGTTTGGCCCCGGAAAACCCTTATCCGGCGCCGATCGAGGACTGTTACACGGGGCTGAAATGGGTGAAGGAGCACGGGGCCGAGATCGGCGTGGACACCAGCAGGGTTGGTATCGGTGGGCCCAGCGGGGGTGGCGGTCTGGCCGCCGCCCTGGCCCTGGTCGTGCGGGATCGGGCTGAGGTGGATATCGCCTACCAGATGCTCATCTACCCGATGATCGATGACACCCGTACCAGCGTGACCGCCAACTGGGAGGTGCCGGTGTGGAGCCCGCAGTCCAACGCCTTCGGCTGGTCCTCCTACCTCGGGGACCTGTTTGGCACCGACAACGTTCCCGCCCACGCCGCCCCAGCCAGGGCCACGGACCTGTCGGGGCTGCCGCCGACCTACATCATGGTCGGGACCTTGGACGGTTTCGCCGACGAGGACATTGAATACGCCCGCAGGCTCAATCACGCTGGCGTGTCGGTGGAACTCCATGTCTATCCGGGCGCCCCCCACGGTTTCGAAGGTTTCGCCCCCCAGTCCGCCGTCGCCCGCCAGGCCCGTCACGACATCAACAACTGGCTGGCCAGTCGGCTGTAGGCGGCCAGGTCGGCCGGTCGGACAGATACGCGCTCCGAATACTGTCGTTCGCCTCTAGCGGAGCGTGAACGAGGGGTGCATCGTGGACAATGTGGAGTTCCGACGTGCTGTGCTTCTGATCGGGCTCGCCGGTCTGGCCACGGGATGCCCAGCCGAGCGGCCTCGGGCTCCTTCCGAGCGTACGGCTGACTCGGTGATCACGAGGTCCGCCACGTCGGAGGGCCCCGGAAGCTCCGCTGCTGCGCCCGGGACCCTTCCAGCCGCCAGCACCAGCACCAGCACCAGCACCACTCGCAGCGTTCCGCCCTCGACATCGAACCCCCTTGTTCCTGCTCCCACGCCGGTGTTTCTTGGAGGTGGACTCGGCGAGGTGACCAATTCGCCGAATCCCGCCGAGCCGTGGCGCGGTCAGACGGGGGAGTACAGCCCGCTCGTCGAGGTCCGCAGCGGCCATCACCCAGGCTTCGATCGGGTGGTGTTCGAGTTCAGTGGGCTCATGCCCGGTTACCTGGTCCGCTACGGCCCCCCGGTCAGGCTGGACACGGCCGGGTTCGAAGTTCACGCCGATGGCGCGGTGGGGTTGCACGTGACCATTTTCGGCGGGGGGATCTGGTACATCGAAGGAGGTTATCGGCCGCCAGCCTCCGTCCTTTCCGACACGACGGCGGTGGCCGAGGTGGTGTTCGTGGAAGATTTCGAGGCGGTCATGCAGTGGTTGGTGGGAGTGGATCAACAGCGCCCGTTCCGGGTCTTAACCCTGTCTGGCCCGACTCGTCTCGTCATCGACGTCCAGGCGCCGTGAACCGGTGACGATCTGGCGGGGCAATCTGGAATTGGTCGTCTCCGTCGGCCTAGACGACCGCCCCCCACGGGTACCGGCAGTCACCGCTTCGCGAGATGCCGTCCTCGACGGGTTCATCCGAAGGGTTCGCCTCCGTTCGTGAGATAGCATCCGCCAATGGAGCTTACCCCTCCGGGGCGAGTGCGGGCAGGGCGGTCGTTCGGCGCGTTTGTCCTCACGGATATGGTCAAATCCACGGAGTTGCGACACGAACTCGGTACCGAAGTGTTCGAGGCTCTCGTCAAGTGGCACTTTGCCGTGCTGACCACCGCGGTTGCCCGTCACGGTGGCGTGACCATGAAGCGGACCGGCGACGGTCTGTTGGCGGCGTTCTCGTCAGCAGCGTCGGCGGTTGAGGCCGCGGCGGACATGCAACGGGCCGTGCATGAGCACGTCAGGCCCGATGACCCGACCGGCCGGGTGGCGATCCGTATCGGCGTCTCCGCCGGCGACGTCGACTGGCAGGGTGATGACGCGACGGGTCACGCTCTCGTGGAAGCGGCGCGCCTCGAGCCGCTGGCGGGGGCCGAGGGGATTGCCGTGTCCGACGTCGCGGTAGCCCTAGCCCGGGAGCGTGCGAGGGTCGGATTCGGGCCTCGGCAAACCGCACCGGCCAAGGGCCTGAGCCTACCGCTCGGCTTTACCGAGCTGCGTTGGCGCGAGATGTTGTCGGCGCCTGCGCTGCTCGATATGGCCGATCCCGGAATCCCCCTGGAGCGCTTCGTTGGTCGGGTGGATGAACAGGTGGAACTTGTCGACCTGTGGGAGACCGTCGGTCGCCACAGGCACTTGGTGGTGATCTGCGGCCATGCCGGCATCGGCAAGACAGAACTGGCGCGGGCGTTCGGCGCTCGATTGCACGCCCGGGGTCGGTGGGTCATGCAGGGTCGATGCGACGAGCGGGAGTTGGTGCCCTTTCAGCCTTTCGCGGAGATGTTCAGTTTCCTTTTCTCTCATCTTCCCGACGGCCCGATACTCCTCGAGCAGTGGGGTGAGCGACTGGCGCCGCTCCTGCCCAACCGGGCTTCGATCGCGCCGGTACCGCCCAAGCTGGACGAGGCGGATCGGTTCCGGTTGTTTGAGGCGGTCTCAGCTTTCTTCGAGACGTTGTCGATTGGCCATCCGGTCATGTTGCTGGTCGATGATCTCGGCGCGGCCGATGGGCAGACCCTCGAGCTCCTGGAGTACCTGGTGCGCCGGCCGGGGCGCGGCTCAGTCCTGATCGTGGGCACGGCTCGCCCACCCGGAGCTGGACAGACCGAGGAGTATGTCCGCTTCTTCGAGCGAGTCTTACGATCGACCGAGGACTTTTCGACCCTCGATCTGGGAGGCATCGACGCCGGAGCGGTGGCTGCGATCGTGGCCCGCGAAACGGGTTTTCCTCTCACACAGACCGAGGGCCGTGTCGGCGAGTATTTGGCGGTCTACACGGGTGGAAACCCACTGCATCTCAAGGCCGTACTCGCCGACCTCTCCCCGCAGGTGCTCATCGACCTCCAAGCCGGTCGCTATGGACCCGAAGAACCTAGCCCGATCGACGTTCCGACGGCCGTTATCGAGGATATCCGGCGCATCCATCAGGAACTCGACGACGAGGGGAGATCGTTGATCGAGATTGGAGCGGTCGTCGGCTACCGATTCCGCGCCTGTCTCGTGCAGGAGGTTCTCGGCTTCGACGACCTCACGATGGACCGAGCGCTCGATACGGCGATGGCGAGCGGTGTGGTTACCCAGACGGGCCAGCAGCCGCCCGAGTTCCGCTTCAGCCACCCGCTGGTGCACGACGCAATGGTGGCCGTGGTCGGTTTTCACGGTGCGCGGTTGCACACGATCGTGGGCAGGACACTCCGGCGGCTGGAGCGCGACGGCGGTACCCGGCTGCTTCGTGAGCTGAGCAACCATCTGTCGTATTCGGAGCGACGGGAGGAGCAACTAGACGCAGCCAGCTTTGCTGAGATGGCGGCGCACCAGGCCAGCGTGTCGTTCGCGCACGGGGTAGCGGCGGCGCAGTACAAGCGGGCCCTCGACCTGTATACCAGCGTCGGCGCGCCGATGTCGGTCGAGCATGAGTTCGACCTTCTTCTTGCGCTCGGTCGGGCCCAGCGCAACGCCGGTGATCCGCGCGCCCAGGCGACGTTGACCCGCGCCGCCGAGCACGCCGAGACCCACGGCGACGGCCACGGGATGGCCGCCGCGGTGCTGGCCGGTCAGCCGAGCCTCTGGAGCCTGACCGGCGACGTCAACGAGGACCGCGTCGATCTCATCGACCGCGCCCTGTACCTGATCGGGGACAAGAGCAGCGCGGACCGGGCGAGCCTCCTCGGCGCTAAGGCGGCCG
>JANPEN010000488.1:0-1765 GCA_031422955.1 Acidimicrobiia bacterium | reverse complement strand
CCCGCATCGACGACAACATTGTCGACATCCCCCCTGCGCTCAACATGCTCTACGTCCGCAACGAGGACCGCCCCGGCATGATCGGCCGGGTCGGCACCATCTTGGGTGAGGCCGGGGTCAACATCGACGACATGGACGTGGGCCGTGACCCGACCGGGGCACCTTCCACCATGGTGGTGGCCACCAACCTGCCCATCCCCGCCGCGGTGGTGGAACGGCTACGGGTCACGGAGGGCATCGTCAGCGTGCACGTGATGCACCTCTGACCTCACTCGGCCCGCAGGGCGACCGCGGTGGGCACCCGTCCTGCAGCACGGCGGGAAAGGGTGGCGCCGAGATGGGCCAGGGCGACGATGCCGAGGGGAACCCCGAGGACCGCCAGAAGCGGAATGCTCGTCACATTCGGCAGGGACACCCGCCCGGCGACGAGCGCCCACGCCTGGCCGCCGACCACAACACCGACAACGGCACCGACCGTCGCCCCCACGATCGACAGCGCGACCACCTGCACGCTCACGAGGCGGCGCAACTGGGCGCTCGAGAACCCCATCACGCGAAGCACGGCGATGTCCCGGCGGCGCAACCGTACGGTGGCGGAGGCCGCATGCACGATGGAGAGGATCGCAATGACGCCCAGCACACCGGCCAGAATCCGGGGAATGTCCTGGACGGCCGTCAGCCGTGCCACCTCGCTGGGCGGGGCGGGCAGCTCCACCTCGACCACGCCCGGGACCGTGTGCCGCCCGAGCGCGGCCTCCACATCGATCCCCACGCTGGCGGTCACCGCATAGTTGCGTGAACAGGCCACGTCACCGTCGCAGTTCCCGTTGAAGCCGATAGCGTCCGCCGCCGTGCGGTCCATGGCCAGGCCGGATGAGCTGGACCCTCCGTCAACACCGACAGGCAGGGCGGCCACGCCGACGACGCGCAGTGGCCGAGCCGGCCCGCCCGAGCTCACCGAAACGGTGTCCCCGACCCGCACGCCGAGCTGGTCAAGGGTGCGGCCACCGAGGGCAACCTCAGCGGAACCGCGGGGCTCACGTCCGCGCACCATGACAAAGCTCGTGTGGCCCCGTTTGTCCTCGAGCACATTGGCCCGACCCGGCTCTCCCTCCACGGTGACCTCGAGGTCGTGCACGATCTCGGCCACCGCAGCGAAGGAATCGTCCGCCACCAGGCCCGCCTCGTCGACCTGGCCGTCGCTCAGCTGGTCGCCCTGGGCGCCCGACAGGAGTGCGTCCCAACCCCAGCCGTACACCGAAGGGGAGACGACCGCGTGGTGCAGGCTGGCCCCGAACACCATGGTGGCGAGCATTCCCGCCGCGCCGAGGGCGGTGGCGCCGGCGGCGGCTCGCACCGGGGTGGCACGATCTCCGTGCCCTGGGTCGAAGGCGAAACGCAGACCGGTCACCACCGTCAGCGGCGCCCCCCATCGTGCGGCCGCGGCGGCAACGGTGCTGGGCCGCGGCGCGCGTCTCGCGCCACGGCGTTCCCGGTGCAGCACGAGCGCCGAGGTTGCGGACACGCAGGCCGTCAGAACCACTGCGGCCAGCACCATGCCCCAGACCAGCACGGCACGGTCCACCCGCAGGGGCTGCGCCCGTACCTCGTCAACTGGCTCGACGCGCTTCTCGCCATGCAGGCCAAAACCGGCGCCGATATCGTACAGGGTGTCGTTAGACCCGCCTATGCCGAACCGGCACCAGCCTGGATGCGGGACGGGCACTATCACGAAGTCGGTCCGTTCACGGACGGCGCGCCATTG
>JANPEN010000487.1:0-2700 GCA_031422955.1 Acidimicrobiia bacterium | reverse complement strand
CCCAACTCCTCCGGCGTCGGGAGGTGGTT
This sequence comes from Acidimicrobiia bacterium, assembly GCA_031422955.1. Taxonomy (GTDB): domain Bacteria; phylum Actinomycetota; class Acidimicrobiia; order Acidimicrobiales; family CAIXPF01; genus CAIXPF01. The sequence goes on along the minus strand of JANPEN010000487.1, from coordinate 2,671 downwards.
GGGTGATTGCGTAGCTGCGTCGGTCATGAGTCGAAAACGTCCCTTCGTACGAATGGGTGCTGTTCGGAGAGCATGATGCTCTAGCCGCTCTGGTGATGGTCAGTTTGACCCGAGGCGGGGTGCTGGAGTTCAGCAGATGTCGAGCTGGTGTTCTCGATTGCTGTTCGGGCGGAGTTCGGCACTCGGTCGGCCGCGTCGAGGAGGCTTGTGATGCGCGCCGTCGCGAGATCGCGGAGGTCGGCTGGGTATCGGCCCTCGATGGTCCAGGGGTTGAGTTCGTCGAGATCGCCGTTGCTGATCGGCGCTGGGGAGCATGCGTTGGAGGGCGATGAGGTCGTGTAGGCGAGGGAGCGGGACGCCTCGTTGAATAAGCACGGCGTTGAGCGCTTTCTCGGCGGCGAGGTGCGCGTGGAAGCACGCAGCCCGGGCCGGCAGCGTGTCCTCGTTGGACAGGTAGCGGGCGATGCGCAGCTCTTCGTCGGCCTCGCTCAACCAACGGCGGGCCTCGGCCGCCACGAGGTCAGGCGGCGGGTCGGTCATAGATGACCCGACCCTCACGAAGCGGCCAGTAGATGCTTGATCCGTTGATGGTGCCCCGCTCGGCGATTTCGTCGGGATCGGTGACGAGGACATCGACGGGGATGGGGGCCCGTATGGCGCGGCGGATGGTGGCTATGACCTCGGGCTGGTTGGAGCGGTCGAGGTGATCGAGCACGACGAGGAGGTCGGCGTCGCTTTCGGGTCCTTCGTCGCCTCGGGCTAAGGATCCGAACACGATGACCTGAAGGGGTCGGGCCGCTTGGACCACGTCACTGATTACCTCAGGTAGCCACTCGCGCACCGTTCGGCCGTCCCATCTGCCGTCAAGGAACTCCACTTGGTGCGGGATCGACGTCACAGCTTCAGTCTGGCACTGATCGAGCCGCGGATCGACGCGCGCCGAGCAAGGCCGGCCAGGAGATTTTGGGCGGGGCCGATCACCGCGGCGAGTCCTTCTTCGAACGAAGGCTTACACAACATGACCTACAACTGGCGCCGCGCCATGGATACGTGCGATGAGGGTCTTCCTGGGGTCCGTGGACTTTGTTGCCGAGGTGTTGGGCGGCGGCTTGGTCGGCGGAGCGGCGGCGGGTGGAGTAGTGCTGCAGCATGACTTGCACGGTGTGGCCTTGGCGGCCGCTGACGGTGGAGGGATTGAAGCCGGCGTCTATCAGTTCGGTGCTGGTCCACTTGCGCAACGCGAGGATGGTGGCGTCGAACTCGCCGGGGCGGATGCCCAGGGCCTTGCGCAGCTGTCGACGGGGTTGGCGAGGACCTTGTGGTGGCGTTTGCCCCACTTGCAGGCCCCGCTGATCAGTGCCCGAGCGTTGTTCATGCGGCTGTCGGACATCCCGGCGCGACGCATACGGCCGAACGCGTTGTCGAGCGCTGCGCCGTCGATCCTGGAGTACGGCCGGCTGCGGGTGCTCGCCCCGCCTAACAGCTATCTGTTCGTAATGAAGTTGCTCGCCTATCGCCAGCAGGATCAGGCCGATATGCGGCTGCTGTGGCCCTCCTGCGGTTTCTCGAGCGTCGAGGACGCGGTCGAGCTTTATTGGGAGTGCTACCCGGGTGCGCTCGCTGACCCCTTCCTTGGTGAGGCGGTGGGTGAGATCATCAGCCCGAACAATTCGGTGGAGGATACCGGTCCGTGACGGTAGCTTCGGTCTCAGGGTTCAGACCGCGGGAGAGGAGATCTGGGTGGCGACGGTTTCTGAACGAATCCGCCAGCATCGTTTGGCTTCGGGCCCGCAGGCGAGGCCGAGTCTGAGCCGGGTCGTTCGGGCTGATGGGATGTGGCTTCATTTGCGGGGCCTTGCGGACAGTCTGCGGGCCAGAAGCGATGAGGTAGCCGCTGACGCCATCGCTGTGTTTGAACCAACGGGGGACGAGTTCAAAGACAACGTGGCTGCGGCATTCGCGGAGACGTTGGCCAGCACTCGGGGCTTTGAGGCGCCACCTTGGACGAGGATGGTCTGCGGATTGTCGACGCCTTGGTTTCCGGCGGGCTCAGCTCGCCGCCGTGTTCAGGTCGAAGCCGAAGCGCTTCCTGCGTTCAGACGTCGCGGTTTGATGCTTCGAGTCTGCGAGTTCTCTCATCCAACCATCGCTGATCCTTTCCAACCAGCGACCCCCCTTTCTGTCAGGATGAGTTGAGACAGCTCGTGGCGGTACTCGGATCGATCTGCGGGAGCGAGCATCGATCCACACCGCAGCGGACAGAGCAGCAACCGCTATCACCGCCGCTCTCGAGATTGAGTTGGCCGAGTGTTCCGTGCGTATCCCCTCGGGCGGACCCACCACGGCGGCGGGACGCTTGCCGCACCTCGAGAGTGGCCCGTTACAGCCGCTCGTACACGGCGTCGATCAGCTTGACGCTGAGCGTCGGTAGCCAAGTGAGCCGACTGCGGGTGAACCCGACAGCGACATTGCGGGTCGGATCGGCGAATCCGACCTGGCCGCCGGCGCCTGGGTGGCCGAACGTCTCCGCGTTCGGTCCCATGGTTCTGCTGCCTTGGGGCCCATCGAGGTGGTTGAGCCAGAAGCAGTAGCCCCGGCTCATTGGCCGGCCAATGACGAGATCGTGCGTGGCGCGGCGTTGTGCGCTGAACAACTCGATCGTTTCCGGGCG
>JANPEN010000486.1:0-11858 GCA_031422955.1 Acidimicrobiia bacterium | reverse complement strand
TGTGGTGGGGCGGGATCGACCGTTCCAACTCTTATCCTCGCCAGGGCAAATGGCTCGACCTCGACCACGGCGCCAACACCGTAGCGGTGGCCGGACGCTTCGTGGACCCAAGCCGCGACTCGCTCTACCTTTACGGCCCCGCCACCCCGGCCGACACTTTCTACCGTCCCTCTATCTGACCCGGAACCAGGTGGACAGCTCCTGGTCCGACACCTGCTGGGCTGAGCGCAAACGATGCCGATCGACCAGCAACGCGGGCAGCCAGCGCAGGTAAGACCCCAGCGAGACCAGGCGCAGGCCGACCACCCCGAAGCGGGGGCGGCGAGCCCGGCGGAGGGGACCGAGCACGTCACGGCAGGCGTAGGAGACGGTGGCCGTGAGGTACCCGGCCAGCGCCGCCAGCACCAGCCGGCCCGGTGCGTTCTTGGTCAGCATCATCAGGCGGTTGCGTTCCACGTATCGATTGAACGTCACCGAGCCCTCCACCGAGGTGGTGGCGTGTTGATGGCGCACCACCGAGGTGGGCACGTATTGGTAGCGCCAGCCCTGGGCCCGACCCCGCCAGGCCAGGTCGGTGTCCTCGTAGTAGGCAAAGAAGCGCTCGTCGAACAGGCCCACCGCAGCCAGGTAGGCCGGGCGCAACAACACCGCGCCACCACACCAGGCAAAGACCTCCTCGCCGTGGTCGTACTGGCCCAGGTCCCGCTCCAGGAAGCCCCGGTCAGCCCCGTAGCCACCTTCTAGCAGCAGGCTGCCGGCGTTTTGGACCACGTCGAAGGGTTCCCCGGCCACGCTCACCTCGTGCCACGACGGCTCCGGTCCAGCCTCCACCACCGAATGCCCTTCGCCCTCCCCCAGGCGAACCGCGGTCAGCTTGGGAGCAGCCAGGCGGACCCGCACCCGGAAGGGCTCGACCGACCCGACCAGCGAATCGGGCCCGACCGGCGAATCGGGCCCGACCGGTGCGAGCGGCACCCGCAAACTGCCGACCCCGTTCGTCCAGCTGAAGGTGGCCTCGTCACCTCGGCCCCGCTCCAGGCCCCAGAACCCGGGCGGGGGGAACTGGGCCGAGCGCCAGCTGTCCACCGCTTCGACCTCCACGCCGCTCAGGCGCACCCCCAGTTGCCTGGCATCGCCGGGGGCTCCGAAGGTGGCCGAGGCCACGGCCAGCTCCACGAAGCGGGGAGCGAAAACCAACTTGGGACAGGCCGCGGCCAGCTCGGGATCCTCTTCCAGGGCGGCCACGAGTGGGGCCAGCCAGCCAGGGGTGACGAAAGCGTCGTTGTTGATCAGCGCCACCAGATCAACGTCGTGGAGGTCCCGGAGCGCCTCGTTGTTGGCGGGGAACCCGGTGTTGGTGGCCATCCGGCGCAGCTCGACGGCGGGGAACCGGTCCGCCACCACGTCGGGGGACCCATCGGCGGAGGCGTTGTCGATGACCACCACCTGCAAGCGGTCCGAGGGCCACTGCGTGGCTGCCAAGGCCTCCAGACAACGGTAGAGATGCGGATCGCCGTTGTAGTTCAAAACAACGACCCGAACCATGGGGACCGCGGCCGGTGCCACCCATTCCGTCATCAGCTGGCGCGCAACTCGGCCACCAGGCGCTCCAGGGGAACGTGGAAATCATCCAGCAACGTGACGCCCGACAGGCGCAAGGCGGCATTGTCCAGCACCGAGTTGGCCGGCCGGGGGGCGGGGCGGGGCGGGTCCAGGGCGTCGGTGGCGATGGGCTCGACCCGGTCGGGATCTTGACCGGCGGCGGCCAGGATGGCCCGCACGAACCCGTACCAGGACACCGCCCCCTGGTTGGTCACGTGGAAGGTGCCCGGCCGACGGTCAATGCCCAAACGGATCAGCATGGACGCCAGGTCCGGGGCAAAGGTGGGATGGCCGATCTGGTCGGCCACGAACCGCAGCGGGCCCGGCTGGGCCGCCACCCGCAACACCGTCTTGACCATGTTGGCCCCATGACGACCGCACACCCACGAGGTGCGCACGATGGTGGCCTCGGGCCCGCAGGCCTGTTCGCCACCCCACTTGGAGCGCCCGTAGACCGATTGGGGGTTGGGGCTGTCCCACTCGTGGTAGGGGGTGGCCTTGGTCCCGTCGAACACGTAGTCGGTGGACACGTAGACCAGATGGGCGTCGACCCGACGACAGGCGTCCGCCACATGGCGGGTAGCCACCGCGTTGATGCGATAGGCCTCGTCGGCCTCGCTCTCGCAACGATCCACCGCGGTGAAGGCCCCGATGTGCAAGACCAGGTCCGGTTCAGTGGAACAGATCGCCCCCAAAATGGCGTCGCGATCGCCGAGGTCCACATGCTGGCGATCGACCGCGATGATCTCATCGTCGGCTCGGTCCCGAGCGTGCAGCAGGCCCATGACCTCCTGACCCAGCTGACCGGTCGCGCCGGTGACGAAAATTCGCATCAGCCCGCCACCGCCGCTCGCTGCTTGAGCGGCTCCCACCACCAGCGGTTGTCTCGATACCACGCCACCGTCTCGGCCAGACCCGCCTCGAAATCACGGGTCGGGGACCACCCCAAGGCGGCCAGCTTGGAGCAATCCACCGAGTAGCGCCGATCGTGGCCCAGCCGGTCGGGCACGTAATCGATGAAGGACTCGTCCCGCCCGCACAGGGCGATGAGCCGCTCGGTCAGCTCCCGGTTGGCCACCTCATCGCCACCGCCGATGTTGTAGATCTCCCCGGCCTGACCCTCCCGCAGCACCGCGTCGATCCCGCGGCAATGGTCTTGCACGTAGAGCCAGTCCCGCACGTTGAGCCCGTCCCCGTAGAGGGGCACCGAGTGGCCGTCGAGCAGGTTGGTGACGAACAGGGGGATGACCTTTTCGGGGAACTGGAAAGGCCCGTAGTTGTTGGAAGCCCTGGTCACCACCACGTCAAGACCGAAGGTGGACCGGTAGCCGAGGGCGATCAGGTCCGAACCGGCCTTGGCCGCCGAGTACGGCGAGCGAGGCACCAGCAGATCCGCTTCCACCGAGGAGCCCTCCTCGACGGAGCCGTAGACCTCGTCGGTGGACACGTGCAGCACCCGTTGCAGCTCCATTTGGCGGGCGGTGTCGCAGACGACGTTGGTGCCAAGGCAGTTGGTCAGCACGAAACGGTCGGGGTCCACGATGCTGCGATCGACGTGGGATTCAGCCGCCAAGTGCACCACCTGCTGGCAGCCGCTCATGGCCGAGCGCACTGCGGCACGGTCGCAGATATCTCCTTGCACGAACCGGAACCGACCGGCGCCCACGTCCCCCCCGTAGCCGTCCAGCCCCCGGAAGTTGTCCAGGTTGCCGGCGTAGGTGAGGGCGTCGAGCACCACGACGTGATCCTCGGTGTTGGCCAACAGCCAACGCACGTAGTTCGACCCAATGAACCCGGCCCCGCCGGTAACGAGAAGTTGCATAGCGACCGCTCAGGCTAATCACCCCGGCAGGGTGTCCGGTCGACCCGACCTACCCCGGCCGGCGCGCCGCCCGCGCCGCTTGAATCAGGTGCGAAGCGGCCAGCGGGGTACGGCGTGGGGGGCCAACCCCGAGCGGATGGGGTTGGCCGCGTCACGGCCAGACACAACGGGCTCGACCAGGCCCCAGTCGGCACCGATCTCGGGATCGTTCCAGGCCACCCCCAACTCGTCGGCGGGGTTGTAGTAGCCGTCGACCAGGTAGGTGATGGTCATATCCGAACGGGAGGCGAAACCGTGGGCCACCCCCGGCGGGATGTACAGCCCCCGGTGGGAGAACGAGCCGTCCTCGCCCTCGCCCAGATCAACCACCTCGGTGGCGCCGTCGGTGGGTGAACCCACCCGCAGATCGTGCAACACCGCCCGGCAACGCCCGAACGGCACGTACCAGTAGTCGGCCTGGTGCAGGTGGTAGTGCAGCCCGACCACGCAACCGGCCTTGCGGTCGCCTCGGTTGGCCTGGATCATCTCCCTGGCCCCTGGCACCCACTCGCGCCGGAAGGTCTCCACGAAGGTACCCCGGTCGTCGCCGAAGGTCTGGAGTTCGACGTGATACACGCCGGCAATGCGCTCGGAAGCGGTAACGGTGGCCATGGCAGCAATTACTCCAAATCGACGTGACTGTGATCGCCCAGCATGAGCCGGGTAGCGGTAGGGCGTTGGCCGGAGCGCAACACCTCGGTGTTGCGGCCGAGCAAGCTGTCGGCCAGGCGGGGGATGCCGACGATACGGGTGTCTTCCAAGACCACGGAGTTCTCCACCTCCGAGTCGATGATCTGACACCGCGCCGCGATGGAGCTGTAGGGCCCCACGTAGCTGTCCTGCAGCAACGTGCCGGCGCCGATCACCGCGGGGCCCCGCACCCGGGAGCGAACCAGCTTCGCCCCTGCCTCCAAGATGACCCTGCCCTCCACGGTGGAGTCGCCATCCATGGTGCCCAGCAACGAGGTGGCGATGGTGTCGAGGACCAGCCGGTTGCATTCCAGCAACGGGTCCTTCTTGCCGGTGTCGATCCACCAGCCGGCCAACACCTCGTGGCGCACCCGGTGGCCCTGGTCGATCAACCACTGGATGGCGTCGGTGATCTCCAACTCCCCCCGAGGCGAAGGCTCGATGGCCGCCACCGCCTCGTGGATGTGGGCATCGAACAGGTACACGCCCACCAGCGCCAGGTTGGAAGGCGGCACCGCCGGTTTCTCGATGAGGCGGACCACCTCGCCGTCGGCGCCGACCTGGGCCACCCCGAAGGAGCTGGGATTGTCGACCTCTTTGAGCAGGATCTGGGCCACCGCGGCCCGCTCCCCCGCCGGCCCGCCACCCGCGGCGCGACGCTGGTTCTCGAAGTTGTCCACGAAACCGGCCAGGCCGGCCTCGAGCATGTTGTCGCCCAGGTACATCACGAAATCCTCGTCACCGAGAAAATCGCGGGCGATCAACACACAGTGGGCCAACCCTCGGGGGGCGTCTTGTTGCAGGTAGGTGACTCGCACCCCGAACCGGGAACCGTCACCCACCGCCGCCCGGATCTCGGCGCCGGTGTCGCCCACCACGATGCCGATGTCCACGATCCCGGCCGTGGCCATATCCTCCAGCCCGTAGAACAGGATCGGCTTGTTAGCCACCGGAACCAGCTGCTTGGCGCTGGTGTGGGTGATGGGCCGCAGGCGGGTCCCCGCTCCGCCGCTGAGGATCAGGCCGCGCATGACCGGGGATGGTAGTTGTTGGCCGGGTCCCCGCCCCGACCCCGCCGCGACCCGCGCCTCCACCGAAGGCGCCGGCCGGCATGGGAGGATGGGCCAGTTCCGTTCGCCCGTCACGGTGTCCGACCCGTGTCTCCCACCGCGGGGTTCCTCTCTGTCTGTCTCCCTCAGCCCCGATCCTGCCGCCGAATCCACGCCGGCCGCCGACCCGGCCACCACCGCGGTCCCGGCCGCGGCTGCGCCGCGCCCGGCGGACCGGAGCGGTCGTGGCCTGCGTTACGACGTGCTGGTCATTGTCGTGCTCACCGCCCTGACCCTGACCTACTTCTATCCCTTGTTCCTGGGTCGCACGAACTCCATCCTGGGCCCCTACGGCAGCTACGTGTACCCGTGGGCGTCGGTCCCCAACGGCTACGGGCTCACCGAACCCCAGACCGACTACGCCGAACTGTCCTACCCCTGGTTGGTGGCCACCGACCGGGCCCTGGCCGACAACACCCTGCCGCTTTGGTCCGCCGATGTGTACGGCGGTGGCTACGACCTGTTCGCCAACGGCTCCAGCGCTCTGCTCTACCCACCCCGGCTGCTGGCCTTGGCGGTGACCTCGCCGGTGCGGGCCCACGATCTGTTTCTGGTCTTTCATCTGTGGGGTTCCGGCATCGCCATGTACCTGCTGGTACGCCAACTGGCCCTGGGCCGCTGGGCCGGTGCCTTCGCCGCGGTGGCCTGGATGTTCGCCACCTGGAACACGGCCTGGATGCAGCTAGAAGTGGTCACGCCCATGGCGTTGTTCCTGCCGGCCACCGTGGCGGTGGTGCATCGAGCCATGACCCGGCGCAGCCTCCGCGCCCTCATCGGGGCCGGGCTGGTCTGTGCCCTGGCCGCCTCCTCGGGCCATCTGCTCTTGCTGGGCACCACCTTGTTCGTGGCCGCCAGCTACGCGGCCGCCCTCAGCGTGGGTCAGATCCTGGCAGAACGCCGGGCGGGATCCGCCCCTGGGGGGCCCCGCCATCTCCGCCGTTCCTGGACCCTGGAGCTGGGTAGCGCGGTGGGTCGCCTAACCCTGCTGGGGGCGGTTGCCGCCGGCGCCGCCGCCGTGGTGTTGCTGCCCACCGTGTTGGCCCTTCGGGCTGGCCAGCGAGTGCCCTTCACCTACGACGAGCTGCGCCAGCAGTTCCTGGCCGAGCCCTTCATGCTGAAACGGCTGTTCTTGCCCCCGGATCTGCCCATGACCGCGGATCAGATGCAATACCTGGGCTTCGTCGGCTCCTCCACCGTGGTGTTCGCGCTGGTCGGGTTGTTCAGCCGGCGTCGGGCAGGGGCGTGGTTGGCCCGAGTGTTGGTGGTGGCGGTTCCCTTGATCATGATCGGCACCCCGCTCACCGAGCTGACCTGGCGTTTTGTGCCGGGTATGAACGTGTTCCGGCCCTACTCCCGCCTCATCGTGTTCGCCGCCTTCGGGCTGGTGGTGGCGGCCGCGCTGGGCGTGCAAATGGTGCTGGACGGCATCGCCCGCCAGCGACCCACCCTGCAGCCCGCCATCCGGGTCGGGCTGGCGATGGCCATTTTGGTCACCGCCGGTCAGCTGATGTTCCTGGGTCGGCGCTCCAACCCCCCCTTCGTTCCCCACGAGGCCCGCTACGCCTTGCCCTCCACCCCCCTGATCGAGGAGGTCCGGGGCAACGCCAACCCCAACGGTTGGCCGGCCCGGGTGATCCCGGTGTTTCTCCGCCGGGCCAACGACTCGGCCCTGTCGGGGGTGACCCTCTACGCCAACACCGCCCAGGCGGTGGGCCTGGACACCATGAGCGGCTACGACTCAAGCGTGGATCGCCGCACCCTGGTCTTGTTGCGGGTGCTCAACGGCGCAGACCCCAACGACACCACCTTGGGCCGGTACCCCGCCGCCTTTTTGGCCGCCTACGAATCGTGGTCGACCCGCTTCACCTTGCTGGCCCGCCTGGGAGTCACCGACGTGGTCACCGTGCCCAACCCCACCGACACCGAGGTGGTGTGGAACGGGGCCTGGACCACGCTGGAAGCCGAACGGGTCTACACCGGCGCCGACGGGATCATCTATCGGGTGCCCGACGCGGTGGCCGGACCCCGCCTGGTGGGCGCCGACGACATAGTGGCCAGCGAGCAGGCTGCCCTGGTGCGGTTCACCGAGGACGACTTCCCCGCCCAGGACATGGTGGTGGTGGAGCGCGGCGAGTTGGCCCGCACCGACCTCCAAGCGCTGGGCCCGCCCCCCGCCGCCACCTTCAGTCAGCCCCCCGTTCGGCCGCCCCCCGGCGCGGGGACCCAGAGCCAAGATCCAACCTCGGCCGGCACGGTGGTGCGAGCGCAGCGAGGAGTCAACACCGTCGCCCTCGAGGTAAATGCTGAGAAGGCGGCCTGGGTGGTGTTGCCCGACGCCTGGGCCGAGGGCTGGTCGGCCACCGTGAACGGCGCCGACACGCCGGTGGTGCGGGTCAACTACTACCAGCGCGCCGTGCAGGTGCAGCCGGGGATCTCGACCATCGCCATGCGCTACCGACCGCCCGGGTTCGTGGCCGGGGCGGTGCTCAGCACGCTTAGCTGGGCCCTGGCGCTGGGTTCCCTGGCCGCCCTTAGTCTGCGAGCTGCGTGGTGGCGGCGGCGCTCAGCGCGACGTCGGCTCCAGTTCGAAGACCAGCTGGTAGCCGAACAAGCCGGGGCGCAGGGCCACCCCGACCTTGTCGACGCCGGCGATCACCCGCCGCCCGCGCCCGGGCCGAGCCGCCCCCTCTGAGCCGGCCATCACGTCGAGGGGCAAACCGGTGGCCTCGGTTCGCCGCACCTCCAGGCCCGCCCCTTTGGCCAGCCGCTCGAAGCTGCGTTTGGTGAAAAAGCGCAGGTGGGTGCGGTCCAAAATACCGCGCTGGTCGTAGCCGAAGCGGCCAGAGGCGATGCGCAGGCGGGGATACCAGTGGGCGATGTTGGGCACGCTGGCCAGCACGAAGCCACCGGGGCGAACACAGCGGGCCATCTCTGCCACCAACTGTTCACCGTTACGGAGATGCTCGATCACGTCCCCCGCGATGACCACGTCGAAGCCGGTGCCGACCTCAGCGGGGATGCCTGCTTCCAGGTCGGCGGCCACGAAATGGTCGACCCGGTCGTTGACCCCTTCGAGCGCTCTGGCGTCCACCCCGGTCACGTGATGACCCAAGCGGCGTAGCTCGGCGGCCAGCAGCCCCGAGGAACAGCCCAGGTCCAACACCTTGGAGGGCGTTTCGGAGGCCATGCGGCGCAGGATGCGACCGTGGCTGGAGTTCTCGGTGGGCTTGAGGCCGTAGGCATCCCCGGCGTGGGCCAGGCTGCCCGACCCGAAGCCCATCTTCTCCAGCCGGTAGCGCAGCGTGTCCGCCATGATGTCCTTGGCATATTTCAAGCCGTTGACGTGGCAGATCTCATCCCCGTAGTAGGTGGGGATGGGCACTTCAACGATGCGCTTGCCGGCATCGAAGAGCTGCAAGATGATCTGGGTGTCGAAGTTGAACCCGTCGGCGTTCTGCTCGAAGGGGATGGCAGCCAGGGCGGACACCCGGTAAGCCCGGTAGCCGGAGTGGAACTCCGACAGGTTCGAGCCCAGCAGCTTGTTCTGGGCGGTAGAGAGGATCTTGTTGCCGACGTATTTGTAGCGGGGCATGCCGCCGCGCCGGGCCGCCCCTGGGATCATCATGCGGGAACCGAACACGGCGTCGGCTCGGCCCTCGATCAGCGGCTCCAGCACGTCGGGCAAGGCTTCAGGGGCGTACTGACCGTCGCCGTGGAGCATGGCGATGATGTCGAAGCCCTTGTCGATGGCGTAGCGGTAGCCGGCCTTCTGATTCCCGCCGTAGCCCAGGTTCTTCTCGTGGCGGATGACGGTGAGGGGCAGGTCGCTGCCCCGGCTCTGGTAGCCCAGACCAACCAGATAGGTGGAGCCGCCGTCGGGGCTGGCATCGTCGGCGACGATGACCTCTTCTATGCGAGAACGGAACGAGGCCGGAATACGGTCAAGCACGGAGGCCAGCGTGGTAGCCGCGTTGTAGGCCACCACCAGGATGCCGATTCTGGGCTCAGACACAGATCCTCCCGAGGGAACGGCGACGCACCGAGCGATGAACTCGCCCAAGCCGCGCCGAGGCTAGCCCGGCGCAGCAATCAGCAGGTTCAGCGGGAAACGTGGGGGACGCAGAGGCCTTCGAGATCCGCGATGCCAATGCGGTCACGGTTGTCGTAGGTGACCTGGTTGTCGGGGTCGATGCGCAGCTTGAACTCGCGGAAGCTCAGCTCCAAGGCGTCAAAGGCCAAGATGCGTCCCGAAAGCGAATCGCCCAGGCCCAAGATCAGCTTGATTGCCTCGAGGGCCTGGATGGAGCCGATGATGCCGGGCAGCACGCCCAGCACGCCGGCTTCCGCGCAGCTCGGGGCGTACTCCGCCGGTGGAGGCTGGGGCAGCAGGTCACGGTAGGTGGGGCCGTTGCGGGGGTCGAACACGGTGACCTGGCCCTCGAAACGGAAGATAGAGCCGTGCACCACGGGGATGCCCAGCTTCACCGAGGCGTCGTTGAGCAGGTAGCGAGAGGGGAAGTTGTCGGCCCCGTCCACCACCACGTCGTAGTCGGCCAGGATCTGCATGACGTTTTCGGCGGCCAGCCGGGTGTCGTAGGTGACCACGTTTACGTCGGGATTCATCAGGGTCAGCGTCTTTTTGGCCGAGTCGACCTTGGGCTCACCGATGCGGTCCATGTTGTGCAGGATCTGGCGTTGCAGGTTGGACTCGTCGACCACGTCCATGTCGATGATGCCCAGCGTGCCGACCCCTGCCGCGGCCAGGTACATGGCCGCCGGCGAACCCAGCCCGCCCGCGCCGAGCAGCAGCACCTTGGCCGCCAGCAGCTTCTGCTGGCCTTCGAGACCGACCTCGGGCAACAACAGGTGGCGGTGGTAACGGTTGCGCTGGCCGGGGGTGAGCACCGCGGGGGTGCGCCAGTCGCGGCCCTCGTCCTTCCAGCGCCCGAAACCGCCTTCCACCGACACGACGTTGTCGTAGCCCAAGTCGTTGAGGGTCTTGGTGGCGAAAGCGGAACGCACCCCGCCGGCGCAGAACACGATGAGCGGGGTGGTCTTGTCCGACACCCTGCTCTCGATCTGGGTCTCCAGATGGCCCCGGGGGATGTGCAGCGATCCGGGGATGGCGCCTTGTTCCCATTCGTCGGGCTCGCGCACATCGAGCACCACCGTGGCCGGCTCGGCGGCGCGGCGCTCAGCTGCGGCGGCGGTGTTGATCTCGCGAATCTGGGTCTTGGTCTGGGACAGGAGCTCCCGGAAGGTGGCCATGGACTGCGCTCCTCATACTGGACTTGCTGGGACTTGCTGGGACTTGCTTGGTGAAACCCTAGCGGGTTGGTCAACAATTGGTCGAGGCCGGTCTATTCCGGCGGGGTCACACCCAACACGGTGGGCAGCACCTCTCCGATGGAGGCGAGGAGCACCACGTCGGCCAGATGATCCATGGCGGTGGCTTCGCCGTTGATGATGACGACGGCGGCACCGTGGCGCTTGGCCACCGGGACCACCTCGGCGATGGGGTACACCGCCAGGGTGGTGCCCACGGCCACCAGCAGATCGCAGGACCGGGCGGCGCGGTCGGCCCGGTCCAGGTCGGCGCCAACCAGCGACTGACCGAAGCTGATGGTGGCGGACTTGAGTATCCCGCCGCAGCTGCGGCAGTCGGGGTCTTCCTCTCCCGCCTCGACCCGGGCCAGCGCCCTGGCCATGGGCGCTCGCTCCTCACAGCTGAGGCAGACCACCTCGCGCATGGTGCCGTGGATCTCAATCACCCTGGTCGGGTCGCTGCCGGCGGACTGGTGCAGACCGTCCACGTTCTGGGTGATGAGGGCGGCCAAACGTCCGCTCCGCTCGAAGTCGGCCAGGGCCCGGTGGCCGGAGTTGGGCTGGGCGGACCAAGTGGGCGAATGGAGCCGGTTTTGCCAGGCGGCCCGGCGGACGTCGGGTTCGGCCACGTAGTGCTGCAGGGTGGCCATCTTTTCTGCGGCCGGGTTCTTGGTCCACACCCCGTTGGGACCCCGGAAGTCGGGAATACCGCTGTCGGTGGAGATGCCCGCCCCGGTCAGCACCACGATGCGGGAGGCGGCAGCCACCAGGGCAGCCGCCCGTTCGACGTCTTCAGACCGTGCCATCTCCCGCACGCTAGCCAAGCGCCGGCGGCCCTTCGACCGCGGAGCTCTTGCGGATCGAGAGATACTGAAATATACTGTTATATCTTCCCCGCCGCGCCGGCTCTGCCTTCCAGGAGCCCTCTGTGACCTCAGTCCACCAGCCCATCCCGCCGCTACCTCACCCGTCGCTGTCCCCCGCGTCACTGTCCCCCCCGGCTCCGTCCCCCCTATCGCCGGCGCCGGCCGAGGCGGTGGAGGTCGTGCTCCGCTCGGATGCCAAACCCACCGTCGCCAGCCCACGGCCTCAGATCACCCACCTGTTGGTATTGCCCTGGCCCGACATCGTCATCGACAACCTGGGTGTCGACCCCCGCTCCGACTACGTGGAGCAGTATTGGCTGGGTCTCGTTGGTCCGGCATCGGTGCTGCTCATGCGTCACCTGGCCCTGCGCTTCGAGGCCGAGCCCGAAGGATTCAACCTCGATC
>JANPEN010000485.1:0-8243 GCA_031422955.1 Acidimicrobiia bacterium | reverse complement strand
CGGCACCGACGACGTCATCGAGGACGCCGAGGGCGGCTTCCTCGCCAGTCCGGCGCTGTACGACGTGATCCACGGCCGAGTCGACGAGTTCACCACCTACCTCGGGGTCACGCTGGCCCCTGGCGCCACCGCCGCTGACTTCAACGCCGCCATCGCCGACCTGATCCCACCCGAGCAGGAGTACTTCACCCTCTCGCTCAGGGACCGGTCGAAGGCAGCACGGGGCACCATCTCGGTGGCCGCCTCGGGACTGGCGGTGTTCGCGCTCGTGGCTGCCGCGGCCGGCGTCGTGGCGGTAGGGCAGGCCGTGGGTCGTCACCTCTCGGCCGCGCGTGATGCCGAGACCCTCAGGGCCCTCGGCATCACAAGCTCCGCCCGATCCGCCGCGCTCGTGCTGATAGCGGCTCCCGTCGCCGTCGGAGGCGCGGTGGTGGCGGCCTTAGTGGCCTGGCTGGCGTCGCCGATCATGCCAGTGGGGCTGGCGCGCCGCGCGGAGCCCGATCCGGGGCTTGCCGCGGACTGGAGCGTGCTGGTCGGGGGCGGCCTGGCGATTGTTTTGGTGCTTCTAGTGGCGGCGACGATCACGGCGGCGTTGCTGACGCGGAGCCAGGCAGCCACGCCGCCGTCGCCACGGCCCTCTGCGGTGGCGGCGGCCGTCGCTCGGGCGGGTGCAGGGCCCGTCGCGGCCAACGGCGTGCGTCTGGCGCTCGACCGGCGGGCTCCCGCGCTCCCCGTCCGGTCCGCCATCGGCGGGGTCGCGTTGGCGGTCCTGGGGGTTGTCGCAGTGCTCACCGTCTCGGCCAGCCTCGATCGCCTGCTGGCGGCACCTGAGCGCTGGGGATACGGATGGGACCTCATGCTCAACTTCACCGCTGATGAGGTGGACGATGCCGCGGTGCGCCTCGCCGAGGACGACCGGTTGATCGGTGCTGCGCGATGGGACGGCGGGTTCTCGTACGTGGACGGCGAGGGAGTGCGGGCCTATGGGCTCACGCCCCTCACCGGCGACATCGGGTTCTCCCTGCAGTCGGGCCGCCAGCCGGTCACGCCGGGCGAGGTGGTACTCGGCCCGGCGACGGCCGAGCGGTTGGGCGTGGAGCCGGGCGATCGCGTCGAGGTCGCACCGGAGCCCGGTGCACCCGATGCGGCGCCAGTGGTCCTCGTCGGCATCGCGCTGTTCCCGGACGACCGCGAAGGCAGCTTCGCTGGCGCGGTGGGCTACTTCGGCTCCGCCTTCGCCGAGCACGCCATCGCCCCCAACCTCTTCGAGGCCTCCCAGGTGGTCACCCGGTTGGCTCCGGGACTCGACATCGACCTGGTGGCTGCCGCCCTGGACGAGGAGTATCCCGAGTCGGTCTCGGGAGAGAGCCTCCAGATCCGGCCCGCGCCGGTGGCGAACCTGGGCAGCATCCGCTCCGTGCCGCAGTGGCTGGCGGTCCTCGTCTCACTGCTGGGGATAGCGTCCCTGGTCCACGTGCTCGTCACGACCGTGTGGCGACGGGGCGGCGAGCTGGCGACGCTCCGGAGCCTCGGCATGACCCCGCGGCAGACACAAGGATGCATCGTCTGGCAGGCGACGACGATCGCGGCCTTGGGCCTGGTGGTCGGCGTCCCGCTCGGGCTGATCGCCGGTGACGCCGCCTGGTTCGCGATCACTGACCCGATCGGCGTCGCCACCGACACCGACCGACCAGTCCTGCTCTACGTCGCGACAGGGTGCTCGGCGCTGCTCGTCGCCGGGATCGCCGCGCTGGCTCCAGGGCGGCGGGCCGGGCGTCTACGACCGGCGGACGGTCTGCGGGGCGACTGAGCCGGCTCGAGGCAACGGCGGCGGCGATCCGCTTCGCCGAGCAGGCCGCTCGCCCGTCAACACGGCGGCGGAGCGCTGTGAGGCGATGCCACGCGGTAGCAGTAAGGGCGTCCCGTTCAACACTGCCCACGAGTGACGAGGGTAAGCGGGAGTGCTTCGACGCTGCTTCTACTAACTCACCCGCGTTGGGCGGTGTTGAGCCGGCGGTCGGAGACACCTCGGCAACGTGGTTCGGGGACACGCGTCCTGGCCTCCTCGACGTCCGCTCGCGATCACGATGCCTTCGTCCGGCCGGGACCCTCCCGACGAGGTCGCTACTTCCGGTAGACGTCGCGTCGATGGCCGACGCGGACGACTTGGACGACGAGTCGGTCGTCGAGCACCTCGTAAATGATCCGGTAGTCGCCGACCCGTACCCGGTACGCGTAAGCTTCGCCGGTCATGGCGACGCATCCCGGCGGTCTCGGGTTGTCAGCGAGAAGATCGATCGCGGCGCGGATCCTCTGCTGTTCACGCCGGGGGAGCGCGACCAAAGCTTTGACGGCGCGGCGCGCGATGTCGACGTGGTACGTCGTCACACCAGGCCCAGATCGGCCTTGACCTCGTCCCAGGGCACATAGTCGTCCTCGTCACGAGCGGCCTGGAGCTCGTGGCGATCGCTGGCGTCCTCGGCGGCATCGACGACCCGCTCATAGACGTCGGCGTCGATGATCACCGCGACACGGCGGCCGCGACGCGTGACGAAGACCGGTTCACCCGACCGGCGGGCCTCCTCAATCACTTCCGCGAGATGATCACGGGCTTCGCTTACGGCCACCTCTGTCATGTACGAATCGTACAAGTTGAGCCGTGAGCCTGCAACACGCTTCAGCGGGGACGAGGGACATCCTGAGCACGTCATTGGGTGCGGCACGAGATTGCCGATCACCCTCGTCTCTGGCGTTGAGGAAGCGTCCTATTGGAGGGTCGCTGAGCGATGTAGTGTCGTCATCCGAACATGTCGAAGTCGCGACAGGTTGGGAGTCATTGCGTAACTGTTCAGGTCTAATCGCGCAGTGTATGGGGGTACATCACGGTCCACGTTCGTTGTTCGTCTCGTGGTGGCGGGTGTTGGTTTGCTGCTGCGAGCGGCGATCGTCGCGATGCAGAGATCCTCTCGTGTTGCGTAACGAACGGTGTTGCAGCGCCCGGTGTTGGCATAGTTACAGGCTGTCGAGGAAGGCTAGGGCGAGTCGGGTGGCTTGTAGCGGGCCAGGGCGGTGATCACGGGCTGCCTCCTGTGCGGGTTGTGGTTGGTCAGTTTGGTACCGCGGCGAGCCGCGGGTCTCTCAGGTGAAGCGCAGCTCGCCATTGTGGAGCTCGACGGGCCAACCGCACAGTTGTTCGCGTTCCATGCGCTCGATCGAGGCGGGGTCGCTGGTGCCGGCCATGGCCCGGTAGTCGTCGGGGAGATCGGCGAGGGCGACGCCCCGCCGCGTCTCGCCGCTGTACACCACGGTGTACCCAGCGATGGTGGCGGGTCCACTGGGCCGGTCGGCGAGACGACGCGTGGCGGTGGCGTTGGCGACCTCATCGGTCAGGTCGACCGAGGCGAAGGGGCCCGGCCCTGCCGCGGTGGACCACAGGCCGAAGCCCTGTTTGGTGAGGACGCCCGATACCGAGCTGACGAGGCCCGTGGAGCCGGGGCGTTGTCGGAGAAGTTCGATCATCCGACCGGTGGACTGCAGGACGTAGCTGTTAAAGGGCCCGCCGGCGAAGGGCATGGCGCCGGTGACCGTCCAGTCCATGCTGTCAGGGATGGCGAGCTCCTGGGCGTGCAGCTGCACTGCCGCCGGGAAACAGGTGTACAGCTCGACGAGGGACAACTGCGCCGGATCCACCCCGCCGAGTTCGAGGGCCCGACGGCCGGCGATGCGTGCTCCTGGACAGCTCGCCAGCTCGGCCCGCTCTGACAGCGAGGTCATGTGGTTGGTCTCCGTGCTCGCCAGGGGGAAGACCCATTGGGACCGCGGGACGCCCAACGCCATGGCCCGCCGGACCGAGCAAAGCAGCAGCGCGGCAGCCTGGTCCACGTTCCAGGAGCTGTTGTGCAGCTTCGTGTAGGGGAAGGCGAGCATCGGGTTCGCCCGCGACGGGCCGCGGAGGACCTCGGGGGAGACGGCCTCGCGCCGCCAGGCGTGGGGGTTGGCCGCGGCGATCTCGCTGAAGCGGTGATACATCCCAGCCAAGCGGTCGCGGTGCGCCTCCACGCCGAGGCCCTGCGCCGCCCGCAGCGCGCTCTCGATGATGGCGTAGTAACCCACCGCCATAACGCCCAGGCCGGCGGCCATCTCCGAATCAAGCACGAGTTCCGCCGTGGGTTCGAGGAGTTCGTCGGGCTCACCGTCAGCGGCGGTGTCCGAAGCCCGGACATCGAGGATCCTCGCGCGGAGACGTCGGTACCGGGCCTCCCCGCCGGTCACCAGGGCGACCTCGATGGTTCCGTCGGCGATACGCCGGCAGGCCTCCCCGATGAGCGTCTGCTGCAGCACCCCAACGAGGGCCAGCATTGAGCTCACACGAACGCTGCCGAGGGCGGCGGCGAGATGCCGACCGGGATCCCCGTAGCGCCACTGCCCTCGTGGCACGGCGACGAGGTCGATCTGGCGGAGCAGTTCGGGGTTGCCGGCATCCGCGGCCGCGGCGTGGGCGGCGGCAAGCATCAACCCGAAGGCGTCACGAGCAACGGTGGGGTCTTCCTCGTGTTGCTCTACCAGGCCGACACCGACCAGCACCGGGGTGCGGGGGTCGAGGTCTGCGTCCACGGTCACTCCCCGGTCCACTGCGGTGGGCGGCGTTCCTTGAACGCTCGCGGCCCTTCCCTGGCGTCTTTGCTCCGGGTCGCAACCGCGGATTCGCGGGCCTCGAAGCGGAAGGCGTCCTCCCAGTCCATGGTGTGGGTGGCGAGAACGGTTCGCTTGACCACCCCCATCGACAGGGGGGCGTTCCGACAGACCATAGCGGCCAGCTCTTCGGCCCGGGCCACGAGCCGCTCGGCAGGCACCACCTCGGAGATGAGCCCGTATGTCAGCGCCTCGGCGGCCGTGATCGGCTCGGCGGTCAGCATCAACTTCATGGCGTGGGCGTAGGGGATCTGACGGGCGAGCCTGGCCATGGCGCCCGCGCCGGGCACGATGCCAGCGCGCGGCTCGGGCAGCCCGAACGTGGCGTGCTCCACGGCGATCCTGATGTCGGTCAGAAGCAGGATCTCAGTGCCGCCGCCGAGGGCGCGTCCGTTGATCGCTCCGATGATGGGCTTGTCGAGCGGTTCGGTTTTCAACATCACCCGGTCGAGGATGCGGGGGTCCGCCACCCGGCGTTCGAGCTCGGTCTCGGGCTCCTTCGCTTTGGTCCATAACGGGATGAGCTCCCGGAGGTCGCCGCCGACGCAGAAGTCGACGTCGCCGGCCGCAGTGAGAATCACCACGCGGACGTCGCGGTCCTCTCGGATCTCCTGCCAGGCGTCGAGGAGCCCGCCGAAGACCTCCGCGTTCATCATGTTCTTCGCCTCGGGGCGGTTGAGCGTGACCCACGCGGTGTTGTCGCGTTTCTCGTAGAGCACCGCAGGCATTCGGCTCCTCACTGGGACTCGGCAGGTGTTGTCCCAGGACGTTAATCGACCGCTGATCTGAACCGTGTGAGTCGCCCATTCGTCCGACAGGTGATCGAAATCCGTCGTCCAGTCGCTTCCGGGACGCCGCCCCACGTCGGCTGTCGAGAGGGACTGCTCATCTGGCGTCATAGGCAAGGGTCTCAGTCAGATGATGTGGTGTTCCCGAACGAGCGCGAAGGGCAGGTCGAGGTTGAGAAAATTTGGTTCGTCGGCCCGGGTACAACACCACAAGACTACACAGCACTCTCAACTATACTCCACCCGCCGAGTGGGAACAGCAATACCGTCAAGCTTCATAACCACCCGTCCGCCAGACGGGGAGATGCCCAATGTGACCGACGCAAATCATTTCGGAGCGCTTGGCAATTCAATTCGTCCGGGTGGACGATTAACTCATTTGGCCCCCGAGCGCAAGTGAGGTCGGATTGGCCAGCGAGCCGTCACACTTGCGGCGGGCGGGCGGGCGAGCGGCTGGCGCCCAGCGGCGCCTCAATACGGGCGTTGCCAAGGCGCTCGTCGTCGTCGATAGCGCCGACCAGGGGGGCACCCGATCGTGTCGGGCAAGCCGTTCCTGTGCAGCTTGCACGGCGTCTCCTCGCTCTCAGGCCATGACGGGCTTCCTGCGGTACGCTCGTTGGGGCGCATACGTTCCCACCTGCTAAACACCCAGAGGCTGCCATGAACACTACCCTCAGCACCGAACTCCCGGTCGGTTTCGATCTCTCCAAAGCCACGTGGGTCCACTTCGCGGGCACCCCGAAGTTCGACTATCCGATCGACTACGCGGTATCGGTCGTGGAAGCGGACATCGTCGCCGGCCGCATCGACTTCCTGGCCCGCTGGGCGCCGAACTCCTACTGCCACTATCACCGGCACCTCGGTTCCACCGCCGCCGTTGTCGTCGCGGGTGAGCAGCACATCACCGAGACCCGCGAGTTCGAGACCGTGAACAAGGTCCGCCAGGCGGGCTTCAAAGGCCAGGTCCCCGACGGCGAGACTCATATGGAGTGCGCGGGGCCCGACGGGCTCACCATGCTCTTCAGCACCCACGCGCCGGACGGCCGCCTGTTCGAGGTACTCGACAAGTCCGGCAGGGTGCTCGCCGCAGCGACCATTGCGGAGTTCCTCGACAGGATGCAGGCCGAAGCAGCCTGATCCGCCGGGGCCGAACCTCGCCGCCCTGAGCTCCTCCCACCAGTCGAGCTCCTCCCACCAGTCGAGCGCGCACGAGCCACCACCTATCGCTGGCGCGACCTCAACCGACCGCCGGCTACCCGCCCAGTACCGATTGGTATGGATGAGGATGCCGTCGGGTTCTCGTGATGCTCAACAGCCCGACGCTTCCAGCGACAGGTTAGAGTCCTGTACTGGGGGTGGCGGCGGTGCGGCGGCGCACGCCCAGGATGAGGCCGGCGGCGGCGAGGACCCCGAAGGCGCCGCCCAGAGCCCAGCCGAAAGCGCTCCGGTTGCCGTCGCTGACTACCAGGTTCGAGGCGAGCTGTGCCCTTTCGCCGGTTCCTGGGCTGGGGACGTGTCCGGCGAGGTCCGTCGCCAGGTCCCGGTTCAGCTCCCCGGCGGCCGCGCTGATGGCGACATGGGTGAAATAGGCTTCCTGAGGGACCCAGGCCATGTTGCGGTCCGAGCGCAGGTCATCGAGGAGTTGGCTGGAAGCAGGTTCGGATCGGGTGACCTTCACGCCGTTGTCGAGCCCGTAGAGCGAGGGTTCGGTGGGGGTGAGCAGAAAGACGTCGGCCTCCACCACTTCTTGGTCGGGCTTGCCCAGTGAGAGGATGTGCAGCGGAACCCAGGGGCTGTCCAACGGCATGACCAGATGCACCGGCACGCCGTCACCCGACGTGAAACCCCGTTCCCTGGCGGCGGCGGCGTCGAAGCGGGCCGCCATGAAGTAGGGAGAGCGCTGACCGTAGAAGTCCAGCATCTCGGGCGTGGACGGGTCGATGTCGAACCCGTTCGTTTTGGCCCATTCGGCCACCTCGGCTCCGCCGCCCTTGACGATGGTCACGTCCAGGCTGTCGATTTGGACCTCACGGAGCACCTCAACCGACCTGTCGAACACCCCATCACCCGCTTGCGCAGCGGCGGCGGCGGTAGCCGGCGGGCTGATCTCCCGCTGGAGCCGTTGCAGGGTCCAATCGCCGGCCCGCTCAACGGTGATTGGTTCCGATGGCAGCGGGATGATCGAGCCGAAGCTTTCCTGGTCCGAAGCGAACTCGAAGCTGGTGATGTAGTGCTCGTAGCCGTTGTCCCAGGCGGCGAGGGTGGACGTGCGCACCAGCCGGACAGACCCGTTCGGAGCGATCAATCCTCCGCAGGCGCCCGCCGGCTCCGCTACCCCGACCAGTAGCCCGCCGGTCACGACCAGACCTGCCAGCCATGTCGATCTCTGCATCATGTCCACCCTTCGTGCGCTGTGTCTGCCGTTGGACGTACCACGGCGGCGTTCCAGTTCCCGACGGCAGACACCCACCACCTGACCGCTCGGACGGCCGGAAGCGTGCGGGGATCCCAGCCTGCCGGCAGTTCACCGCGGTCGAGCAGCAATGACGTTCGTTTCGCGCTCACCTGCTCGCCGCTGCGGTCAAAGCCCGTGGAGTGCCTGACTCCGACCATTGAAGACCGGGCAGTCGAAATCCAAGCACCGCGCGCCACCCATCCCAACTACATCGGAGAGACTAAACAGAGTATGAGCACAAACGGAAATCAGGGTCGCCTCTGGGCGATCAACGAAGTCAGCAAGCGCACGCCGCGTGTCATCGCCAA
>JANPEN010000484.1:0-7791 GCA_031422955.1 Acidimicrobiia bacterium | reverse complement strand
ACTGACTGCGGCGCGGTGGCGCGGTGGCCGACGGCGGCCTGCGGCCATCCTCTCGCTGAGATCAGCCGGTGGCGGTGGGTGAGACTGCTTCGTGCCAATTTCACGAGCGTCTCCTCAGGTTATCGATGCGCTTGCAACCGCACCGTAGGCCGACCGGTCGGCCCGACGTCACATTGACTCGGGTAGGGCCAGTTGCCTCCGGCCGGTACGGTCCGAATCGTTGCCGATTCGGTGGGTTTACGGTCCGAATCGTTGCCGATTCGCAGCTCTCTGGCTGTGGGCGGCCTTTGCCGATGCGTCTGGCTCGGCCAGCCTGGACCGAACCGGCGGGCAACGGGCGGCCACGGTTGCCAGTACTGTCCGGGGGGATGACGGTGGATGAGTCAGCCCAACCCCTCCATGGTGTCCGGGTGCTGGAGCTGACCACCGGGGTGGCCGGCTGTTACCTCGGTAAGCTGCTGGCCGATCTCGGTGCGGACGTCATCAAGGTTGAACCGCCCGAAGGCGATGTGGTGCGCCGCTGGGGGCCCTTCCCTGCGGGCGTTGCTGGGCGCGACGCTGTCGAACTGGGTGGGCTGCACCTGCACCTCAACACCAACAAGCGCAGCATGATCGCGAATCTGGACCGAGCCGACGATGGCGCTCTGCTTCTCCGTCTGGCGGCCGGCGCCGACATGGTGATCGAGTCCTTTGCCCCGGGCCAGTTGGAGCGTTGGGGCCTTGGCTGGGACGCTTTGCACGCGGCCAACCCTGCACTGGTGCTCACCAGCGTTACCGCCTTCGGGCAGGACGGGCCGTACGCGACTATGCGCGGCTCGGAGATCGTCAGCTACGCGATGGGTGGGCCAATGCACGCCACCGGTGTGGCCGAGCGGGAACCGTTGAAGCTGGCCGGCCAGCTGATCAGCGAGCAGTGCGGCACGATTGCCGCGGTGGCCACGTTGGCTGCGCTGATGCTGGCGGAATCCTCCGGCATCGGCATCCACGTCGACGTGTCCAACTTCGAGACCCAAGCCGCCTCCATCGACCGTCGCATGGTTTTCCTGCAGCAGTACCGCTACAACGGGCGGGTCATGCACCGCGAACCGAGCGACGGACAGGGCCTGCTGCCCAGCGGCATCTACCCCGCAGCCGACGGATGGGTGCAGATAGGTACCCCGCCCCCGTATGCGCCTCGCTTGGTGGCAACCCTCGGGGATGACGAGCTTGCCGCGCTGTTGGCCGACCCGTCGTGGGTGACCAACCCCGACGTTCCCGGCATTGTCGAGGCGGCCCTGTACGGCTGGCTGGCCGAGCGCAGCACCGCTGAGGCAATGGCCGAAGCGCAGCCTCACCATTGGCCGGTCACCGCCCTGCGCACGCCCAAGGAGGTGGTGCTCGACGAGCACCTGCGCCAGCGCCGTTTCTTCGTGGAGGTCGAGCACCCCTTAGCCGGGCGCATTGTGCAGCCCGGCGCGCCGTTCCGTATGCAAAACGGCTGGGCGTTGCGCCGGCCGGCACCCCTGCTCGGCCAGCACGACGCCGAGATCCGGGCCGAGGTCACGGCCAGGCCCGCGCCCCGGGCCGCCAAACCCGGCCTGGTGGCGTTGCCGCTCGAGGGGATACGGGTGCTGGACCTCACCGTGGTGTGGGCCGGGCCGTACACCACCATGCTGCTGGGCGACCTCGGCGCCGATGTCATCCGGGTGGAGGATCCTGGCCTCTACAACGGCACCCGCGGTGCGGTGCCAAGGCCTCCCAAGGCCCAGTTGCCGAACCTGTCGTGGCTGTGCGCCTATCCCGACAATGAGCCCGGTTCCCACCCGTGGAACCGCAACGCCTTTTTCAACATCCACGCCCGCAACAAGCGCTCCGCCACGGTGGACCTGCGTCGCCCCGAAGGACTCGAGGCGTTCCTGCGGTTGGTCGAACACGCCGATCTGGTGGTGGAGAACAACTCCGTCGGCGTGCTCGACAAGCTCGGCCTCGGCTGGGAGGTGCTTCACGAGCGAAACCCGAGTGTGATACTGCTGCGTATGCCCGCGCTTGGCCTGGATGGGCCGATGTCGCCCTTCGTTGGCTTCGGTGCCAACTTCGAGGCGTTGTGCGGTCTCACGTCCTTGCGTGGTTACCCCGACGCGGATCCCTCGATGAATCGGCCGGTGTACTACATGGACGCAGCCAGCGGCGCGGCCGGAGCATTCGCGGCGCTGGTGGCCTTACGCCGCCGCTCCCAGACCGGAGTCGGTGAGCTGGTTGAGTTGGCGCAGAGCGAGAACATGCTGAACCTGATCGGCGAGTACCTGATCGAGGCAGCCCGCAGCGACCGGCCAATCGCGACCATCGGTAACCGTCATCTCCTCGACGCGCCGCAAGGCGCCTACCGCTGCGCCGGCGAGGACCGGTGGGTCGTGCTCAGCGTCGACGGCGAGGCGGCCTGGGCTGGTTTGCGCCGTGCGCTGGGCGAGCCGGTTTGGGCGGCCGATGCGCGTTTCGGTAGTGCGGCGGGGCGCCGGGCCCACCACGACGAGCTCGATGGGCGGCTCAACGCCTGGACCGCAACGCTGGATCGCTGGGAGGTGACGCGGCGCTGCCAGGCCGAAGGGGTCATCGCCGGTCCGGTGCTCGACGAGGCTGACCTGGCCACCGACCCCCACCTCAACGCTCGCGGATTTTGGCGTCCGAACGGCTCGGAGGAGGTCGGTTGGCACGACTACCCCGGTCATTTGTGGCGCTGGAACGGCCCCCCGCTACGCGGGGACGGGCTGTGCCCCTTCGGCGCGGCCAACGACGAGGTGTGGTCCGGCGTGGCCGGGCTCGACGCCACCCAGCTCGCTGTCCTACGTGAGGGTGGCCACCTGCTCGACCACTACGTGAACGGCGACGGCGAGCCGCTCTGAGCGACCCCACCGTCCGGGTCGGTGACGCTCGAGATTCGAACCGAGGTCAGCTCACCTCGAATGGCGGCAACAGGATCTGCTCCTGCCCGAAGTAGCCGAGTTCCGCTCCGACCCCGTCCAGCAGCACGCCGTGCAGGCCTGCCCACCAACGCTGCTTGCGTTGCTCATGCATGACCCACCGACCGGCCAACAGCGCCCGGGTTGGTGGACGCAGCGGGCGCACATGTTGCACTCGACCGGACACGTGGATGCCGACGTCAGGTTGGCGGAAGCTGTGCCGGATCAACGGGACCCCCTGCGCCGCCAGCCACGACGGATGCACCCGCTGACCATCACCTTCCCGGTAGCGGCCATGCGCGTCTCCCAGTCGCACCACCGCCCAGTTGGCGGCCTCCGCGGCAGACAGCTCCAACGCCATTGGCGGCAAGTCCTCGTCGGGTCTGACCTCCTCGGGCAGTACCAGCAGCGGCGGATCTGCGGCAGGCACCGGGTCGCGGCGAGTCGGGAGCTGCCATTCCATATGCCACGGCGCCAGACCAAGGCCGGCGCGTCCCTGCACCGTTGCCTTGCCCTCGGGGTTCTCTTGGACGTACTCGCACAGGCCATTACCAATCAGCGTCGCGGTGGAGCGAAGCTGGTCACCCACGAACACGGGGCGGCGCAGCGCGTAGTCCGCCCAGCCGTGATCGAGCCACGCGTCGCCGAGCAGCTCGATGATCGCCGCGGCCGCCCAGCCGTAGCTCGACACCCCGGCCACGATCGGACGTTCGTAGCCCGCCGCCCGCGCGCCGGTGCCATGGATCGGGTTGTTGGCCATGACCTCGGCTACGTCCTCGATGGCCGTCATCTCCACCACGGTGCGCTCCATGACGTCTGATTCTGCCTTGGGAGTTTGGCAGGTGGGCCGATTCGTTGGGTTTACGGACCGAATCGTTGTCGATTCGTTGGGTTTACGGACCGAATCGTTGCCGATTCGTTCCGTAAGCGGTCGGAGAGGGAGGGGTCAGTGGGTGTGGTGGTCGTGGCCGTGGGGCTCTTCGGTGGTGAGCAGGGTGCGATCGACGCTGCGCAGGGCAATGCCGAAGGTTTCCAGCAGATGGTCCGCCACCAGCACCTCCTCAGGGGATCCGTAGGCCACCACTCGCTGGGCCAACAGCATGACCTGGTCGGCTTCGGCTGCCTCGCCGATATCGTGGGTGGCCACGATGACGCCGACCCCCCGAGCCTGTTCGGCGGCGATCGCGTCGAGGTAGAGCTGGCGACCGGGAGCGTCGAGGCCGGCGGTGGGTTCGTCGAGGATCAGTAGATCGCCTCGGGCAGCCAAGGCCCTGGCCAGATAGACCCGCTGGCGCTGACCGCCGGACAGGGCTTGGACCGAGGCATTGGCCAGGTGGCCGATAGCCATGGCCCCGAGCGCGTCCTGCACGGCAACCCGGTCGGCGGGACCCATCCGGCGTAACAGCCCGTGACCGCCGAACCGGCCGGTACGCACCACGTCCACCACCCGCAGGGGCAAGGCGCCGCCATCCTGATGAAACTGGGAGAGGTAGGCCACCCGTGAGGCGGGCGGACGATGACCGCGGCTGACGGGCTGACCGAGCACGTGCAGCACTCCCGCTTGGGGCGCGACCAGCCCAACCAGGGTCTTGAGCAGGGTAGATTTGCCCGAGCCGTTGGAGCCGACCAGGGCCAGCACCTGCCCGGCGGGCAGCTGCAGGGTGATGTCGCCCACCAACACCTGGTGGCCGTGGCCGATGCCCAGCCCCGTCGCCTCCACCGCCACGGCCCCAACCGGGACGGGCACAGACTCGGCGGGCACAGACTCGGCGGGCACAGACGAGATCGGGTCGGTTCTGGCCATGCCCAGCGCGGCCAAGACGCCCCGCACGCTGAACACCAAGAAGAACCCGCCCACGGCGACGAGGACGACGGCGGCTCCGGCGGCTAGGTCGTAGTGGTAGCTGGCCAGCAGGCCCAGGTAGACGGAAACCGAACCGAACAGCGCAGCCAGCAACATCATCGAAGACATGCGCCGAGCCAGCAGAGCGCCGGTGCCGGCGGGGGCCAGGAGCATGCCGAAGACCAGCAGGGTGCCCACCGTTTGGAAGGCAACGATCACGGTGGTGGCCACCAGCATCAACATGATGACGTGGTAGCGGCGGGCGGAGAAACCGGCCACGTCGGCCAGCTCAGCGTCCACGCAGAGCAACAGGAACGGCCGGGAGCAGATTGCCACCGATCCGACGATGGCCGCGGTGGCCACGGCCTGGACGACCACATCGGTGCTGCTGACCCCAAGCAGCTCCCCGAAGAGGATCCGGACCAGGTCCCCGGTGAAGGTGGTGGAGCGCGAGACCATTACCACCCCCAACGCAAGCATGCCCACGAAGAGCAGTCCGATGGCGGTGTCGGCGGAGAGTTGGGAGCGGCGGGTCACCAACGACACCCCCGCGATCATCACGGCCGCTCCCACGGCCGCCCCGGCCATGGTGGGCAGCCCGAGCAGCACCGCCAAGGTCACCCCGGGAAGCACGCCGTGGGCCAACGCATCGCCGATGAAGGCCAAGCCTCGCAGCACCACAAAGGTGCCGACCGCGGCACAGGCCACCGACACCAGCACCCCGGCTAGCAAGGCCCGTTGCAGGAACTCGTTGTCGAGGAAGGGCTGGAGAAAAGGGCCCACGGCTAGCTCAGGCCGCCAGAGCCTGAACAATGGTGTCGGCCAGCCCGGTGACGAACCGTTCGTAGCTCCCGTTGCCGGTCAGGTTGTGGGAGGGAAGCTCCACTAGCACCGCGCCCGTCTCCCTGGCCACCGCCTCGGCCACGTCGTGAGGGGTGCCAACCTCGGTGAAGACCACCTTTGCGCCGACTTGTTGCACCTTGTGTTTGAGCTCGGCCAGCTGGGCGGCGGAGGCTTCGGCCTGGCTGGAGGAGGACGGCACTACTGCCCCCACCAACGTGAAGCCGTAACGATCGGCAAAATAGCCGAGGGATTCATGGCCGGTGACCAGCTGACGACGGGCAGGGGGTAGGGCGGCCACCTTGGTCCTAATCGAGATGTCCAGCGAGACCAGGTCCTCCTCGAGGCGGGCCCGCTCCGTAGCAAGGTCAAGCCCCAGCTGGGCCTCCAGGAAGGGGCCGAGGGCCTGTACCACCTCGGTCATGGCCACCGGGTCGACCCAGAAATGGGGGTCCCCGTTGCTGCTCTCGCCACTGTCATCGTGCTCGCCGCTGTCATCGTGCTCACCACTGTCGCCCAGGCGGCGCACGGTGATGTGATCGGTGGCGAAAAAGACGGGGCGGCCGTTGGCTTTGGCCTCCTCCAGCCCATCCTCGAGGGCTGCTTCCAGCCCGAGGCCGTTGGCCACGACCACCTCGGCCCGGTCGACTGCCTCGATGTCTTTGGCTGAAGGGGACCAGTCGTGGGGATCGACACCGCTGTCCATCAACACCTTCACTTGGGCCTGGTTGCCTACCAGGGCCGACACCACCGAGGCGAGCACCGGGTAGGTGACCACGATGGTGGGCCGGGGCGGACCGCCCTGCGCGGCCTCTCGAGGGCGGTCGGGCAGGCCCGACCCGCCTCCCGAACCGCAGGCGGCACAGCCCGCCACCAGCACTGCCATCAGCAGCCGGGCGGGCAGCCCGAAGCGGTAGGGCCGATGAAGAAGATCTCGCGACGGTGTGCCCACCACGTAGGTGCCTCCTTCCGGCCGACGAACCCCACGCAAAAGTCAGAATGACTCTCATAATCTAGCTCGACGGTGGCGGCTTGCCGACGGCGGTGGAACCGGGTCGGGTGGGTCAGCGCGGACGACGGGACAGCTTCAACCCAGCCACGACGGCAGCGGCCGCGCCGCCCAGCCCCAAGCCGACGGCCAGCAGCGGCCGCAACCAGCCCTGTGCGCCCTCGCCGTTGTCGGGCAGGATGGGCGAGGGGGCCGACGAGGTGCTGGCGATGCTGTCCGTACTTGTGTTCGTCGTGTTCGTGGTGGCTGTCGGGCTGACGCTGGGTGACGAGCTGGAGCTGAGGCTGGTGGTCGAGGCCGCACTCGAGCTCGAGGTGGTTCCGGAGCTGGGGTTCACCTGCACGACCGGGGCTGGGTAGTCCGGCTCCTCCTGGCCTGGCAGGGCCACCGAAATCCAGGCCAGCTCGCCCTTGGCACAGGTTTGGATCATGGGGAAAGGCAGCGGGCCGGTCTTGGTGGGGGCGGTGAAGGTCAGGTCGAAATGGTCGACGGTGTGGGCGTCGAGTTCGCCACCCTGAAAGGTCACCACCCGGTTGGTTGTTTCGATCGTCCATCCCGGCTTGGCCACCCCGCTCATGGCGGTCACGCCGGCCGGCACTGCGAAGGCCACCTTGACGGTGGGAAAATCCTCGCAGCCGTGCTTGATCGTGAACTGCACGGTGACTGGTTGGCCGGCGGCCGCTTCGGCCGGGTCGGTGTCGACATGGGCGGCGGCCCAGGTGGGGGTGAGCCCGACTACCGCGGTGGCGAGGAGCATCGCCAGCGCCGCCGCCCGAGCCATGGTGCGACGCACTTGCTGCGGCCGGCGCCGGGTTCGCTCCCCGGCGGGGGGCCGGGGCGGGGGGACCGGCTTCGCCAGTCTCACGGGATGAGTAGGACCTTGCCGCTTGTGGCCCGGCTCTGCAAACGTCGGTGGGCCTCGGCCGTTTCCGATAGCGGAAGACGGAGCCCGACCTCCACATCGAGTTGCCCGGCGGCCATCCAGCCGAACAGCTCACCGGAGCGGCGCTCCAGCTCGGCTCGGGTGGCGGTGTAGTCGCCCAAGGTCGGCCGGGTCAGGAACAGCGAACCCAGCTGCGACAGCCGCAGGGGCAGGACCGGGTCGACCGGGCCCGAAGCGTTGCCGAAGGTGACCATCATGCCTCGACGCTTGAGCAACTCCA
>JANPEN010000483.1:0-5995 GCA_031422955.1 Acidimicrobiia bacterium | reverse complement strand
GCGGAGGGCCCGCCCCAGTCCCTCGCCGCGGCCAAACGGCTGGTCGACGTGGGTTTGACCATGCCGTTGGCCTCCGGCATCGTGCTGGAGCGCGAGACGGTGGCGGGCCTCTTTGCCACCGAGGACCGGGTCGAAGGCCTGGCCGCCTTCCTCGAGAAACGGCCACCCCGGTTCCAGGGACGCTGACCGCCAGTCGGACTGGCCCCGAGCGGTGCGTTTGCTCAGGTGGCGCTCGGGCCGCTACGAACAGCCCGGCACGGAACAGCCCCACACGATCGAGGAGAGCGGCGATGGCACAACGGGTAGCGCGGGTGACCGGTGGAGGTCGAGGCATCGGCCGGGAGATCTGCCTGGCCCTGGCCGCTGACGAGCGCAGGGTGGCGGTGGCGGATCTCCGTCAGGAAGAAGCGGCCGCCACCGTCGCGCTCATCACCGCGGCTGGTGGCCAGGCCATTGCGGTGGCCATGGATGTGACCAATTCCGATGGGGTGCAGCAGGGGATCTTTCAGGTGGTCGACGAACTCGGCCCGGTCGAGGTGCTGATCAACTGCGCGGGTTGGGACGAACTCAAGCCGTTCCTTTCCACCGATGAGGCGTTTTGGGATCGCATCATCGAGCTCAATTACAAGGGTGTGCTGCGTACCGTGCACGCCTGTTTGCCGGCCATGATCGAAGGCGGTTGGGGCCGCATCGTCAACATCGGCTCCGACGCCGGCCGGGTTGGTTCGTCCTTCGAGGCGGTGTACTCCGGGGCCAAGGGCGGGGTCATCGCCTTCGGTAAGACCATCGCCAGGGAAGTGGCCCGCAAGGGTATTACCGTCAACACCGTGTGCCCGGGGCCCACCGCCACCCCGCTGTTGCAGGAAATCGTCGATGCCAGCAAGGACGGCGACAAGATCATTGGCGCCATGGCCAACGCGGTGCCTATGAAGCGGGTCGGCCAACCGAGCGAGGTGGCCTCGGCCGTGGCCTATTTCGCCTCGGAGGCCGCCGGTTTCATCACCGGTCAAACCTTGTCCGTTTCCGGCGGGCTGACCATGGCCTGAGTCGGGCCCTCGCGGAAGACATCGAACATTCGCTGCATGCTTTACGGTATGGAGTGCCTCTCGACATGCTTGAGAGTATGGCGGCGTGGCCCGGACGATTTCCTGGTGGCGCGGAATAGGGTGAAGCCAGCCTCGATGCCCAGGAGCAGCCAAGCCAGCTGGCGGCAAACCCTTCGTCGCAGGGCAACGGCCCTGTTGATGTCGGTGGGGACCGGTGGACGGCCGGTGCCCAGGGTGCCTCGGTCTTCGATCTGGCCGTGGTAGTGGTTGACGCCGCCGATCACGATGCCCAAACGATGAGCGAAGGCCGCCTCGATAAGTCCGCCGTTGGGGGAGGGGTGGCGCCGTGCCTCGGCTCGTACCCGGGTCGCCAGCTGCCGCTTGCCGCCCAAAGGGGCCAGGGTGAGGGCAGCCGTCACCCGGGCGGCCACCAGGTTGGCGGCGTCGTCGAGGCGGGCGCTGGCCCAACCGAAGCGACGATAGCGGGGGTCACGATGGCCGACCATGGCGTCCATGGTGTTAATGGCCCGGTAGGCCAACACGCCAGGGGCGCCGACGGCCATGGCCCACAGCAGCGGGGCGGTGACCGCGTCGACGGTGTTCTCGGCCACCGATTCGATCACCGCTCTGGTGATGGCTGGCCCGTCCAACTCGGCGGCGCTGCGTCCCACCAGGGCCCGCAGCGCACCACGAGCGGCGAGGAGATCATCGGCCTCCAGCAAGGCCGCTACCTTGAGGGCCTCGCGGTCCAGCATGGAACCGGAGACGGCCAACCCCGTCGCCACCGCCGCCGCCAGGCGCCGGCCCAGCAACGTCTGCAGGACCAGGCCGGCTCCGCCCCCAAGGCAAAGTCCGGCCAAGGTGTAAACGGCCCCGGCGTCACGGCGGTCGGCGTAAACCCGTTGCTCTAGCCCCGTCATGGCCGTGCCGAAGGCGGCGACGGGGTGCCACCGGGTGGGTGGTTCCCCCCAGCGATGGTCGATGAACAGGCCGGCGGCCACCGGCCCGACCCGACCCAGCCCCCCAGAGGGCCACCGCCCGCCTGCCCGCCCCTGACCCCTTGCCTTCCCGATGCGGGTGGCCATCACGGGGCGATGGCGGCAAAGGCCCGCAGGGTCTGGTCGAGTTGGTCGGGTCGGGGCAGAGCGACCCTGGCCACACCTTCCAGTCCGAAGCTGGACAGGTCCCGCACGATGACGTGGTGGGCGGCTAAGCGCAGCCGCAGTTCGTGACCGGTGACCAGTACCCAATTGACCTCGGTTTCGGTGACCTCGAAGCCGAGGTGGCGTAGGCCGGCCGCGAAATCGGTTCGCAAGCCAGCGATGGCGCGTTGCCAGCCGCCCAGGTCGGTCCCGGCCAGGAGTGGTTCGACCAAGGCGAGGGCCAAGCCGTTGACCGCCCAGCGGGGTTGGCGGTGACGAAGCTCCTGCGCGGCGACGGGGTCGGGGGCCACCACGAAGCCCAGCCGCAGCCCGGGGCAGGACCACAGCTTGGTCAATGAGCCCAGACGCCAGCTCTCGTCTTCGCCGCGGCTCCAACGGCCGGTAGCCAACGGATAGAACGCCTCGTCCCATACCGCGGCATGCTCGTCGGCCTGGGCCAGAACACCCAGCGGGTTGGAGGGGTTGGACCGCCAGCGGGCCGCGTCGTCCCGAATGGCTGCCAGATGCCGGCGATAAAGGGAAAACTCCGGCTCGACCACGAAACCGGCCTCCATGGTCGAGGCCACCAGAGCGATGGCCTCGGCACCGCCGTTGGTCAAGATCAGCCGTTCTGGGCTGGTACCCAGCGCTGCCGCCAACACCGCGGTGGCGTCGGTGGGATCGGGGTAGGTGCTGAGTAAGCGGGGGTCCTGGCCCAGCGCGTGCAGGGCGAGGGGGGTGACGGCGGGGGCGAAGGGGTTCAGGCTGGCGGACAGGTCGATCACGAGGGCGGGGTCCAGGCCCAGCGCCCTGGCGACGGCTCGGCCATCACCGCCGTGGGGGCCGGGTTTCATGGCGATGGGGCGAGGCCGCTGGGCGTCGGGCGGCAGCGGCGTCGGCACCGGTCAGCCACCTTGGCCCTGGGCCTTGTGCTGCACACCAGCGGAGTCGAAGGTGGCCATCTCGCCCATAACGGCGGCGGCGGCTTGGACCATGGGCACGGCCAGGGCCGCCCCCGTGCCTTCACCCAGCCGCAGTCCCATATCGATGAGCGGTTCGAGGCCGAGCCAGGACAGCGCCACCCCGGCGCCGGGCTCACTGGAGCGGTGCCCAGCGACGAGATAGTCCAATACCGCAGGGCGCAGAGAGGCGGCCACGCAGGCCGCGGCCAAGGAAATGACCCCGTCCAACACCACTGGCACCCGGGCCGCCGCCCCCGCCAGATAGAAGCCGGTCAAGGCGGCGATCTCCAGGCCGCCGATCTCGGCGAGCAGTATCAGCGCTCGCGGCGGGGCGCCCGGCTGATCGATCCCGGCCGCGGCGGCGTTGGCGTTGAGCGCGGTGGGGGCGTCGGGATCGACCCGGATGAGGGCGGCGGCCACCACCGCAGTTTTGCGGGCCCAGGTGGCGTCGTCGATGCCGGTGCCCCGGCCGGTCACCTGGCGGGCGCTGGCACCCGTGAGGGCCCCGATGAGGGCGGCCGAAGGGGTGGTGTTGCCGATCCCCATCTCGCCGCCCACCAACAGATCCGCTCCCGCCGCCACCAGGGCCCGTCCCACCTCGGCTCCCACCAACAGGGCGCCGAGGGCCTCGTGCGGTTCTAGCGCCGCCCCCTCGGCCAGGTTTGCCGTACCGCGACGTATGTTGCGGGCTTGCAGGGCGGGATGGGTGGCCGGCTCGGTGGCCACACCGACATCGACCACGGTGACATGGGCACCGATCCGGCGAGCCAGCACGTTGATGGCGGCCCCGCCGGCACAGAAATTGGCCACCATCTGGGCGGTGACCTCCTGGGGCCAGGGGGACACGCCTTCCGCCAGCACCCCGTGATCGCCGGCGAAGACCGCCACCGCCGGCTGGCTGGGGATCGGCGGTGGAAGCTGCTCGGCGATGGCACTGAGCTGACAACCCAGGCTCTCGAGGCGCCCCAGTGCCCCCGGGGGCTTGGTCAAACGGAGGTGGTGGGCGGCGGCGGCGGTCAAGCGGGCGGGGTCGGTTGGGCGCACCTGGGCCAGCAGGGCCGACAGCTGCTCGTCCAGAAGGGGATCGAGGGGCGCGCTCAGGGGGCTGCCGTTGGTTCAGGGGCGAGCCGGGCGGCGAGGGCCAGCTCGGCCAGCGTGGCTGCTACCAGCTCGCCCAGCCAGTCACTCACCGCCGCGGTCTCGACCTGCACGTGGTCCCCGACCCTGGGGACGAGGGCAACCTCACCCACCAGCCGGGCGCCGATGGCGGGCAGGATCTGGCGCAGGTACTCGACTGCGGCCAGGCCCCCCCGGCTGCTGGGGCTGGAGCCGATCACCGCCACCGCCCGACCCACCAGGCAATGGGCCCCGAAGGGCCGCGAGGCCCAGTCAATGAGGTTCTTCAAACCCCCGGGAGGGCCGTAGTTGTATTCGGGGGTGACGAACAACACCCCGCTGGCCGCGGTGATGCGTTGACGCATGGCGGTGACCGCGCCCGGCGCTGAGCGGTTGCTGGCCTCGTCGGTGTCGAGATCCTCGTTATACACAGGCAGCTCTCCCACCAACTCGACCACCTCGCAACTCGAGTTCGCCGGGGCCAACGAGGTGGCCGCTCTGGCGATGGCTGCGTTGAACGAGGCGGCCCGCAGGCTGCCGGAGATGGCAATCAGGCGAAGCGGGGGCTGTTCTGAAAACGACGGGCTGCTCGTCACGGAGGCGACCCTACTCAGCCGGGCGGGCGCGCTCGACACGGCCGGGCCGCGTCCGGCCGCCTGTGGGTCCCGGCCTGCTCGAACCTAGGTTGAAGCGTCGATGCCCACGTCCCCTCCTGCCGGGCCCCTGCGTCGGCTGCTGCCGTACCTGGCTGGTTCTCGCAAGGACCTGACCCTGGCCCTGGGTGCGGCGATGGTGGGTCAGTTGGCCAACGGCCTGGGCCCGCTGATCCAAAAAGTCATGATCGACGATGTCATCATCGAACGCCAGAGGGGGGCGGCCGGCCCGTTGCTGGCCCTGGGGGCGGCCGCCCTGGTCACCTTCGGGTTGGCCTTCGTGCGGCGTTGGTTCGGGGGTCGGGTCGCCTTCAGCGTGCAGCACAACCTGCGCACCGCCATCTTCGACCGTTTGATGCGTCTCGATTTTGCCGGCCACGACCAACTCCGAACCGGGCAGCTGGTGTCGCGCTCCTCCAGCGACCTGGGACTCATCCAGGCCCTGCTGTCGACCACCCCGTTGATGTTGGGCAACGTGGTGCTGTTGGTGGTGTCGCTGGTGGCCATGTTGTCGCTGTCGCCCCGCTTGACCCTGGTCACCGCCATCGCCCTGCCCTTGTTGGGCTACCTGTCCTTCCGACTGCGTTCGACGGTGTTTCCCGCTACCTGGCACGCCCAGCAACGCGCCGCCGAGGTGGCCGGGGTGGTCGACGAGGCGGTCAGCGGGGTGCGTATCGTCAAAGGTTTCGGGGCCGAGCGGCGAGAGGTAGCTCGTTTGGGGGCGGCGGCGGAGCGCCTGTTCGCCTCCAGGGTGCGACTGCTGCGCCTGCAGAGCAACGCCACCTCCGCCCTGGCCGCCATTCCCTCGTTGGCCCAGGTGGGGGTGTTGGCCTACGGAGGCTGGTTGGCCCTGCAGGGCCAGCTCAGCCTGGGCACCTTGTTGGCCTTCGCCAGCTACCTGGTGCAGCTGGTTGCCCCCATGCGCATGACCGCGGCGGTGGTCGCCGCAGTGGAACAGGCCCGGGCCGGAGCGGAGCGGGTCCTCTACATCCACGACGCCAACGCCGCCGTGGTCGAACGACCCGGCGCGACGATCTTGGGCGCGACGACGTTGGGCGCGCCGGCGGGAACGGTTC
>JANPEN010000482.1:0-7631 GCA_031422955.1 Acidimicrobiia bacterium | reverse complement strand
GCCGATCATGTGCACATCACCGTCGCCCTGCACCAAGATGGGCGAGTGCGCAAGGTACGGGTGATCGGCCCCGGTCGAGTGGGTCGATCCTTCATGACGGTGCTGGCCGAAAAAGGCTGGACAGTGCTGCCCGCCCTGGGTCGGGGTTGCGATCTGAGCGCGGCCGCCAGCGGGGTGGACCTGCTGCTCATCACCACCCCCGACGACGTCATCCGGCGCGTCGCCCTGGCCGTTGACCCCCACCCTGACGCCGTCGTCGCCCACACGGCCGGCGCCCAGACCCTCGACCCGCTCCAGCCCCACCCCCGCCGGGCCTCGCTGCATCCGCTGGCCTCCATCCCGGACCCGGTGGTGGGGGCGGAACGCTTACGCAGCGGCTGCAGCTTCGCCATCGACGGGGACGAGATGGCCTCCGAGGTCGTGCACCTCCTGCAGGGCAGGGCGTTCCGGGTGGAACCGGCCGACCGGATCAGCTACCACGCCGCCGCCGCTATCGCGGCCAACCACCTGGTGGCCCTCATGGGTCAGGTCGAACGGGTAGCAGCCCAGGCCGGCCTGCCGCTCGACGCCTATCTCGATCTGGCCGAGCAGACCCTGGCCAATGTGCGCCGTTTGGGTCCCGCCGCCGCCCTTACCGGCCCGGTAGCCAGGGGCGATTGGGCCACGGTGGCTCGTCATCTAGCCGCCTTGGCCCCCGAGGAGGCGCCCGCCTACCGGGCGATGGCGGATCAAGCCGCCGCCTTGGTCAGCGGTTGCGACCACCGAGCCGCCGCCCCCGACGACGCAGAGGAGGTGGCCTGAACCATGGAGCTCATCCACACCATCGCCGAGGTTCGAGCTCACCACGAGGCGGCCAAGGTCCGCCACCAGCGGGTCGGCTTGGTTCCGACCATGGGCTTCCTCCACGCCGGTCACGCCAGCCTGATGGAGCGGGCGCGGGTCGAATGTGAGCTCGTTACGGTGACCATTTTCGTGAACCCGTTGCAGTTCGGGCCCAACGAGGACCTCGCCGCCTACCCCCAGGATATGGCCGGTGATCTGGCCCTGGCCGAACAAGCCGGGGTCGATGTGGTCTTCGCCCCTGCGGTGGGCGAGATGTATCCCGATGGTGCCGTGGCCACCTCGGTGCGGGTCAACGGCCTGTCCGACCGCCTGGAAGGGGCCAGCCGGCCCGGGCACTTCGACGGGGTGGCCACGGTGGTGGCCAAACTGTTCGCCATCGCCGGACCCTGCCGGGCCTATTTCGGCGAGAAGGACTATCAGCAGCTCCAGATCGTCACGCGCATGGCCAGGGATCTGTCCCTGCCGGTGGACGTCGTCGCCTGTCCCACCGTGCGCGAAGCTCACGGCCTGGCAATGTCCAGCCGCAACTCCTATCTCGACGCCGACCAGCGCTCCGCCGCCGGGGTCCTCAAGGCTGCCCTCGACGCCGGGCTGACGGCCATTGCCGCCGGCCAGCGCAGCACCCGGGCGGTGGAAGCGACCATGGCCGCGGTGGTAGCGGACGAGGCCCAGGCCAGCCTCGACTACGCCTGCGTCGTGGACGCCGTCACCCTGACCGCCAGCGAGGTGCTGCAGGGCGCTCTCCGGCTGCTGATCGCGGCCAGGGTCGGCCCGGCTCGCCTGATCGACAACGTAGGTGCTGTGGCAAAGGAGGCGTCATGACCGCAACGCCAACCACCGGCCCGGCGAAGCCGCGCTGGACCGTACCGGCCTTGTCCCGCCACAAGGTGGCCAACGCGCAACTGCCCCTGGTCATGGTCACCGCCTACGATGCCCCCGGTGCCCGAATGGTCGACCGGGCCGGGGCCGACCTCATCCTGGTGGGCGACACTTTGGCCATGGTGGTGCTCGGCTACGAGGACACCCTCCAGGTCAGCGTGGCCGACATCGCCTATCACGTGGCCGCCGTGCGCCGGGCCCGCCCCACCCCCCTGGTCGTGGGTGACATGCCGTGGATGAGCTACCACGTTTCCACCGCGGAGACCCTCGACAACGCCGCCACCCTGGTTCGGGCCGGGGCCCAGGCAGTGAAGCTGGAGGGAGGCACGAAACGCGTCCCCATGATCGAAGCCCTGGTTAGCGCCGAGATTCCCGTGATGGGCCATATCGGGCTCACCCCCCAATCGACCCACGCTATGGGCGGTTTCCGGGTCCAAGCCAAAGAGGTGGGCGCGGCCCGGGAGTTGATCGACGATGCCCTCGCACTGGTCGCCGCTGGGGTGTTCTCCATTGTTCTGGAGGGCATTCCCGATGTGGTGGCCGAGCTGATCACCGCAGCGGTACCGGTACCCACCATCGGTATCGGGGCCGGCCGCAGCTGCGACGGCCAGGTGCTGGTTTTCCACGATCTGTTGGGGTTCGAGGATCGGATGCGACCCAAGTTCGTGCGTCGCTACGCCGAGCTGGGAACGGAAGGCGCCGACGCCATCGCCCGTTTCGCCGCCGATGTCCGCTCCGGACAGTTCCCCAACGACGCCGAGACCTACCACGCCAGCGCCGAAGTGGCCGCCGCCCTGCGCCAGGGCTGAACTAGTCAGAACTGGTCGGCACCCAGACTGACCAGACTGACCAGGCCGCCGCCGACCAGGGCTAGGGTGATCGACCATGCCCGGTGCCGATCAAGACACAGCCGATCGCGACAAGTACGAGATCCTCACCTGGCCACTGTTCGGCCAGGCGGTCAAGGAACTGGCGGTATTGGTAGCAGCCTCGGGCTATCAGCCTGACATCATCTTGGCCATCGCCAGAGGCGGGCTCATCCCGGCCGGGACCCTTGCCTACATGCTGTCGGTCAAGAACACGTTCACCATGAATGTGGAGTATTACACCGGCGTCGATCAGCGTCTGGAAATGCCCGTCATACTACCCCCCTACCTCGACTTGGTCGATCTCGAGGACCGCCAGTTTCTGGTCGTGGATGACGTGGCCGACACCGGTCACACCCTGCAGATGGTGCAGGAGTTCTGTTCACCCAAGGTCGGCGAAATACGCAGCGCCGTGCTCTATCATAAATCTCAATCGGTGATCCAACCGGATTTCGTTTGGCGCCATACCGATCGCTGGATTCTCTTTCCGTGGTCCTCAGAAACCCCAGTGGTTGGCCCCAAGGACGGCAGCGCCGCGGTGGCAGAGCGCTAGTCCACCCCCAGCAGTTCCACCAGACCAGTGATCTCGAGAACCCGGCGCACCGTGGGCGTGGCCGACCGCACCCGGAACACCGCTCCTCCGTCGATGGCGCGCTGGCGCAGACGCAACAGCTCCGATATGCCGGAGGAGTCCAAGAAGCGGAGTTCGGCCGCGTCAACGACCAGCGAAGGAGAACGGGAGCCCAAGACCTCGTTCACCCGTTCGCTCACCGACCGCGCCGTATGGGTGTCCATCTCGCCACCGAGAACGATTACCACCTCGTCGGCCCCGTCGATCACTTCCACCTCTAAGGACATCGGTACCCTTTCGCGCGGCTTTCCGGCCCGAGTGACAGAGCGGCGACCAGGCAGATCGCCTGAGCGGCGCCGTTTAGACATGTCGCTGCAGCGTAGTCTGCCCTCACTGCTTCCGCGATCCCGGAGCGGGCCCCCGGAGGGTCGCCGTCGTCGGTCCAACAGACAATGCCATCAGGAGCCAGCATGAGCAGCGACCCCGTCGCCGAGCTGATCGAACTCACCTTTCCCGCCTCCAGCCGGTTTGTGCGTTTAAGCCGCATGGCGGTCGCCACGGTGGCCGCCGAGCTGAACTTCGATGTCGAAGCGGTCGACGACGTGCGGATCGCGGTGGATGAACTGGTGTCGTTGCTGGTCCAGCAGGCGGAAGGGGCCACGGTGACTCTGGCCTTCCGGCCGACCCAGGACAGCCTCAGCGTCGAAGGGCACTGTCGGGGGCGTCAGTTGGCCAGCATCGACATGCCCGATCTGGTCGAAGCCATCCTCTCGGCCACCACCGATCATCATCAGTTGGACACCAGCGCCGGGCAACGACGCTTCATCTTCACGAAATCCCGCCCCGACGGGGCCCAAAGGTGAGCGGTGAGGACGAGCTGCGGGAGCGCTTCCGGAGCCTGCGAGCCGAACCGAGCCAAGCGTTACGGTCCGAGTTGATCAACGAGTTCACCGGGTTGGCCGCCTATTTCGCGCGCCGCTACGACCGCCGCGGGGTCCCCCGGGAAGACCTCCACCAGGTGGCCATGTTGGGCTTATTGAACGCAGTAGATCGGTTCGATCCTGAGATGGAGACCCGCTTCGTCTCCTTCGCCGGACGCACCATCGACGGCGAGATCAAGCGGTTCTTTCGAGACCGCACCTGGTCGGTGCGCATGCCCCGAAGACTCCAAGAGCTGCACCTGCGCGTGCGTCGGGCCAGCGAGGAGCTGTCCCATACCCTGGGCCGACCCCCCACCGTAAGCGAATTGGCCGAGCACATCGGCGTCGACATCGACGAGGTGCTTTCGGCCTTGGACGCCGGCAACGCCTACCGGGCCGACAGCTTGGATCGGCCCGCACCCGGCGAAGAGGACCGTCGCAACGATTTAGCCGCCCTCGACGGCGACGCCGGGTTCGTGGCCATCGAGCAGCGCTCCCTGGTGCAGGATCTGCTCGCCTCACTGCCCGAACGCGAGCGTCGAATTCTCGAGTTGCGCTTCTTCCAGGAGATGTC
Source organism: Acidimicrobiia bacterium (assembly GCA_031422955.1). GTDB lineage: Bacteria > Actinomycetota > Acidimicrobiia > Acidimicrobiales > CAIXPF01 > CAIXPF01. The sequence continues at coordinate 2,978 of JANPEN010000482.1, read as the reverse complement.
CCAGACCGAGATCGCGGCCGAGATGGGCATCAGCCAGATGCACGTGTCCCGGTTGTTGCGCCGAACCGTCGAACAGCTGCGCGACCACGCCAGCGGATGAGCCCGATCGAGCCCTGCTCGGTTTGATCCTGCCCGGGCGCGGGTAAGAGCCGCTGGGCGAGCCGTCCTGTACGGGACCCGCATGAACCCGCCCCGGCGGGGAGGCCACATCGGGGGAAGGCGCCGTGACCGCGAACCTATCGAGCCTGCAGGCCAGCCGGCGCGCCGGCGCGCCGGTCATTCCTCGGCCATGTTCGGGCCCCGAGTGCAACGGTGTGGCGCGGGCTCTGGCGTGTGCCAATTCCTCTGCAGGTACTCGGTAGTATGGCGCGGATGGCGAACGGCGGATCGGTTCATGCGGCAAGGAGCTGGAGTTTTTCGCCGTCCGCCGCCGATATTTCTACCGCCCGGAACCAAGTGGCCGACTTCGTCGCCGTCAATGGGTACGCTGCCCGTCGCGAGGACGTGCGGCTGATGGTCAGCGAACTGGTCACCAACGCCATCGTCCACGCTTCCAGCCCGTGTCAGATCACCGTTACCCTGACCTCGTCGAGCCTGCGGGTTGAGGTAGCAGACACCAGCTCCGTCAGCCCCACCTTACAGCCGCCCAGTCTCACCGAGGTTAACGGCAGGGGGCTGTTCATCGTGCAAGCCTTGGCCACCACCTGGGGGGTCAGCCCCCATCACGGTGGCAAGACCGTGTGGTTTGAACTGGTCGAGGTCGCGGCTGGGTCTGGGTCCGCTGCTGGCTAACGCCCGGCCCGCACTGATCCAAGCTGCAACCAGAGGGAACCTACCTCCGGGTGGAAGCGGCGGCCGCCTTCTCGCTGTCGGCGCCGGCGTTCACCAACGACCCGTCGACGGACTCAAGGTGGGCTCGCACGAACCAGTGCAGTTGCTCAAGGGCGCCGCTCTGGCCAATGAGCAGGTCTTCGGTGATGGGGTCCAAAGGTCCGACCTTCTCGATGGCCTCACGGTGGGAGCCGATGACTCCGCAATAGACCAGATCAAGGGCGGCGAGATGGGCCACCGCGTAATCCCGACCGATGTCATAGTCGTCCCAGGAACGTTGGCCGACGAGGTTGCCCGGTAAGCCGTTGGGCGATCCCCCCAAGGTGGCGATGCGTTCAGCTGTGGCGTCGGCCATGGCCGATACCGCTTGGTACTGTGGATCCAACATCTCATGCACGGCGATGAACTGCGGACCGACCACGTTCCAGTGGATGTGCTTGAGAGTCAAGGACAAATCGACCAGAGATAGCAATCGCTCCGTGAGGGCGCCGATGACGGTGTCGGCAGATTCCCTGGACATGCCTGGCACGGTGAAACGGCTGGCGCCGGACTTGCGAGCGGAACCGTTGGTGGACTTGGCCATGACAGCTACTCCCCTATGAGCGCTGCGAGATTGCGGTTGCAACTTCGCTCTCCCACCGTTACCCCGCGTAATTTCGGCCGAAACCGCGGAAAGGGCGGCCCTCAGGCCCGGGGGACGCTGCTGAAAAGGTAGGGCTCCAGCGTCTCCTGGGCGTGCTCACGGAAGGTATGCCAGCGCCGGCCGCCGTAGTACGCCAGGCTCCCCGGTTCGGCTTCATCGTGACCGTTGTAGTATCAGACGCAATCGCGCAGAGGTGCGGTGGCGATGTCGGCCTCGCGGCAATGCTGCGCATATTCCAATTCGGGCTCCTGCTTGACATCGACGATGTCCAACCCTTGGTCTCTCATCGTCTTGAGCATCCACACGATGTAGTCAGCGTGGGCGTCGATGGCGTCGGTAAAGTTAAAGCTCCCTCCGCCGCCCTGGGGGCCCGTCACGATGAACAGGTTGGGGAACCCACTGCTGTGCAATCCCAGGAACGTCCTGGTGCCCTCGGAGTTCCACTTCTCCGTCAAGGTTCGCCCACCGCGGCCGGTGATCATGTTGAAGGTGGAGGTGGCCATCCACTGGAAGCCGGTGGCGTAGATGAGCACATCCAACGGGTACTCCTTCCCGTCGTGCACCACGCCATTCTCGTTAATGGCGCTGACCCCGAGGGGAGCGGTATCCACCAGCGTGACATGGGGCTTATTGAACGTCGGCAGGTACTCGTCGTGGAAGGTGGGGCGTTTGCAGCCGTAGGGGTAGTAGGGCTTCAGCGCCTCGGCCGTGGCGGGGTCTTCCACAATGGCGTCAACCCTGGCCCGGATCTGCTCCATGATGCGGAAGTTCTCATCCAGCTGCCGCTGAGCCCATTGCTCAGGGGACAACCTCGTCGTTTCCCGCTCGCCCTCCCGGAAGTCCGCCACCCGGCCGGCCAAATAGTCGTCATTGGCCTTGACGGCGGTTCGCAGGGCCGATATGCGAGCGAACCGGGCTCGGCGAGCCTTGGCCCAGTCCGGCTCGTTCGACCAGGTATCGATTTCTTCTTCGGTGGTGGGACGCTGGTCTCGCACGTCGATGGTGGACGGTGTGCGCTGGAAGACAAAGAGTTCTTTAACAATATTGGCCAGCTCTGGAATGACCTGCACTGCGGTGGCACCGGTACCGATGATGCCGACCCGTTTTCCCTGTAGGTCTACGTCATAGTTCCAGCGAGAGGTATGGAACGTCTCCCCCTTGAACGTTTCCATGCCCTCGATACGGGCCAGCTTCCCTCGTTCCATTCGGTCTTTTCGACCGTGGTGTGGAACAGACAATGATCGTAGAACTTGAACTTCTCGGCCATCTTTTGGCAGTACTCGAAGATCTCGAACCCGGACGCGAACTTCATCGTCGGGAAATATTCCATCTCCTCCAGCAACGGAAAGTAGCTGTAGGACTCGACATCGCAGGCGATTCCGGGATAGCGGTTCCAGTACCAGGTGCCGCCAACATCGCCACCCTTTTCACAGAACCGCACGTCGGAGAACCCGGCGGCGCTCAGCTTGTGCCACAGCACCAACCCTGCAAAACCCGCCCCCAC
>JANPEN010000481.1:0-6982 GCA_031422955.1 Acidimicrobiia bacterium | reverse complement strand
GTCAGTCGGGCCGGTCGACCCTGGCGGCGGGGCTTCTGCCTCGAGGAAAGCCTTAGCGTGGCCTAGAGCGTGAGCCGATAGGTCGGTGCCGGCCACCCGTTTGGCACCGAGGCTACGAAGCAGCGCCAGGGTCTCCCCGGTGCCACAGCCGATGTCCAACGCAGTGGCCCCAGGGGGGATGCGGCCGCTCAGCAGCTGGGCGAACAGGGCCCGGCGAGCTTCATACCACCAGTGGGTGCTCGCGCTGTGGGCCATCACCTCGAAGTACTCGGCTTGAGGCTGACGGTCCGGCCTCAACGGGCTACCCCGACGCTGAGCAGGTGGGGATGGGGATAGCCCCTGTCGATGCGGCGTTGGGTGGTCTGCAGCCCCGCATCGGACATGGCGGTGGCCAGCTGTTGGGCGCTGACGAAGCGGACCGTCTCACCCTCGGTGACCTTGGTCAGCTTGGTGGCGGCCAGCTCCTGGAGCACGGCCAGACGGTACTTCCAACGAGGGCGATCCGAGATCTCCTTGACCACCAGCGCTCCTCCCGGGGCGAGGGCGGCGGCGCAGGCCGCCACCAGCCCCACGGCTGCTTCGGGGCCGAGCAGGTAGAGCACGTCACACACGACGATGGCGTCCCAATGGGGTCCCGCCGGGGGTCGCCATCCCGCTGGCACCGTTTCGAAGCTCGCCGGGTTGGTGGTCCCCAAGCTGACCTGGAGGGTGTCGGCGGCCTGCCTGGCCTCGAAGATCTTGGCTTCGTCGACGTCGACCCCGTGGATCTGGCGGGCGGGGCTCTGGGCCGCCAGTAGGAGGCTGACCACCCCGTGTCCGCAGCCCACGTCGAGGATACGGCCCTGGGGGGGCACCGCCGCCGCCACGGCTCTCAGCGGCGCGCTGTGCCAGCGCACCCGCACGTGCAGCCGGGTGCTGCGCGGGAGCTGTCGGTATGCCGCCAACACCGCCGACCTGACCGAAGCGGGCCCCGTACGGCGGAGCGGACGCCGCTGCTGGGTGAGCTGGTTCATGGTGAGAGCGCTCTGGGTGAGGGCGGCTCCCGGGGCGTAGCCGCCTCGCGGGGAGCGCCTCACCGCGGGGGGCCCAAAGCGGCGAAGGATCCGAGCACGAACCCGCGCTGCTCGAGGCGGTCACGCAGGTTGGGGTCGCACAAGGCGGCCAGCTCGCCCGGCCAGTCAAAGCCCCAGCGGTACCGGTCTCGCTCGGGGTCCATGGCGTGGCCAGGGTGGCAGCCGATCTCGGTGGCCGCTCGGGGCTCCAGGCCTTCCAGCATGTCCGCCCAACGAGCCCGGTCGAGGTGGCCGGCCTCGTCGAGGCCTACGAAGACGTCCGGTTGACGGAAGCCGCGTTGGGTGGCGGCCCGGGCCAGCCGCCGCGACAGGGCAGCCACCCCCGCGCCTTTCGGTCCGGTCGTCGCGCCCCGTGGCACCCGCACGGCATCGATCCCCGCACTGCTGGCCACGTCGAACATCGCCTCGCGCACGAGGGGCCAGAGGTGGAGGTGCTGGTGGGTGTCGACGTGGGTGGGTTCGATGCCGGCTTGGCGGATACGGGCCAGTTGGGCGCTGAACTCGCGGCGCAGATCGGCGGGATCCACCCGCCCGCAGGCGGCCCGGGGCAGGAACTGTCGCCACGACCGGCTCAGTCGCCCCTTGCGATCAACCAGCGTCGGGACCTCGGCGGCGGAAAGCAGAGGCGGATCTTCGCCCACCAGGGCGAAATGCACCCCGATGCCCAACGAGCCGAGATCACCGGACCGCCATCGGGTCACCGCGTCGTGGAAGGCAGGCGCCACCGCCAGCATCGAGGTGGAGGTGACCATGCCGTGCTCGAAGGCTTCGATGATGGCCCTGTTCACCCCGGGAGTCAGCCCGAAATCGTCGGCGTTGACGATAAGCAGGGGGTCGAGGGGAGGCACAGGCGGGGCCGGAACCGCCTCGGTCATGGTTCGCCGCTGGGCGGGAACCCCGTCCGCCCACCGTGCTCGGCCCGTAAGGCCCGCAGCTCGGGCCGCAGGCGACGCAGTTCCTGCACCATGGTGAGAATGACCCTGGGCGAGGACAGCGTGGATTCCCCGCGGTAGCGGGGGAAGTAGTCGACCCCGAATTGCACGGTACGAAATCCGGCGGCCTCGGCCCGACACAAGAGCTCGGCGTCGATGAAGCTGCCCTCGCTGGTCAGCTCGACCTTGTCCAGCACCGCGCCGCGCATGAGCTTGAAGGCGAAGTTGACGTCTCGGACCCTGACCCCGAACAGCAGCCGGATGAGGGTGTTGTAGGCGTAGCTGTAGATGGCCCGGCGGGGGCCTTCCCCGGTGCGGTCGAAGCGGTAGGCGGAGACGATGTCGGCCTCGTAGATACGCAGCAGGCGCATGGCTCTGACGGTTTCGATCAGATCGAACGGCAGATCGGCGTCGGTGTAAAGCACGAAATCGCCGCTGGCCTCGGCGAAACCGGTGCGGATGGAGCCGCCCAACTTCCGGTTGCGGGGGTGGTGGACGACCCGGATACGGCGGTTGGCCGCGGCCAGGCGATCGGCCAGGGGACCGGTGGCGTCGGTGGAGGCGTCGTCGACCACGATGATTTCGTAGTCGGCCACCTCGCCTTCCTCGATCAGGCGATCGCCGGCCTCGGCGGCGGCGGCGATGGTGCGCTCGATGATCGACTCCTCGTTCCACATGGGGAACACGAAGCTGAACAGGCCCTCGGCGCGGCCACTGGTGATGGCTGGGTCTGGCCAGCTATCGCGGGGAGTGGGCGACACAGGCCGATCCTAGGCCGCCCCGGTCCCTCGGCCGGGCCATGGTCACGCCGTCGCCCCGCCGAATCGACACCGATTCGGTGGCTTTCCCACCGAATCGACACCGATTCGGTGGGATACGGGTGGGGGTATCGCGGCGATTCGACGTCGATTCGTTCCGTGCGGGGTCGGCACGACGCTGGCCCACTCGGGGCTCAGGCCACGTAGTAGCCGCGGGCGAACAGATGGGACCACACCAGCAGCGAAACAGCCGACCCGCCCAAGATCGCGCGGCGGCGACCGCGGGGCTGGTCGGCCAACCAGGCGCCGGCCCAGGCGAAAACCGGGAAGGCGGCCAGCAGGTACCGGCCCAACCCCTGGAAGTCTTTGCTGCCGATCACGGGGATGCCCATGAGGAACACCACCAGGGTGGCGTAGCCCCAGCCGAAGCGCCGGCGAATGCGGCCCACCAGGTACAACGAGCCCAGCGCCAACGCCCCCTGGAAGCTGCAGCCGATGATGTACAGCCAGCGCGAACGCAATCGCAGCACCGTGATGCCGGCCAGGTGCAGCTTGAACCAGGTCACCGGACCGTTGGACTGGTTCCAGTATTTCTGCACCGTGGAGAACAACAGCGGATCCCCCCACCGTACCCATAGGTATCCGCTGTAGGCGGCGAAGCCGACCGCAGACACCAGCACCAAGGCGTCGCTGGCCCGCAGCTTGGACCATTCGATGCCCACCGGAAAGGCCCAGCTACGGCCTCGCCACACCCGGGTGGTGGTGCGCAGGGCACCGCGGCGTTCGAGTTGGCGCACGGCCAGGGCGATGACCACCGCCGGTCCCACCGGTCGGGTGGCGGCGGCCAAGGCCCCCAGCACCCCCGCAGTGAGCGTGTGGCTGCGCTCCAGGGCCAGGAAGGCAGCCAGGGTGGCGGCCAGGAACAAGGCGTCGGCGTAGACAGCGCCGACCAGAAACCACACGTAGGGGTAGACGAGCAGCAGGGCCAGGGCGTGGCGGCGGGCGTCGGTGGGGAGGCGATCCGCGGTCCAGGTCCAGAACAACACCACCCCGAGCAGTCCGGCCGTGAAGGTGATGGCCATCCCCGCCCCGTAACTGGAGGCGAAAACGCCACGGAGCGCTCCCATCACCAACGGGTAGAGGGGGAAGAAGGCGACGTTGGATTGCCCATCGACCAGGCGGTAGCCGTCCTCGGCGATGGAGCGGTACCAGGACGCGTCGAAATGGATCCACCCGCCCAGCAGCCCCGAGCCCGGGAAGGAGGCCTCGGGGTGCTCGGAGGCATGACCGAAGAACCGGTCCGATACCCACACCCAGCCGGCCAGGAGAAGAGACAACCGCACGAAGGCGCCGGCGACGGACCACGTGCTCAGCGGCCGGAGCCCGGCCGCCCGGCTCGAGGGAATGGGGCGACGCACGGGGATCGACGCTAGGCCACCCGGACGCCACCGGACGCCACCGGTCCGGCTTGACCCCCCTGTTGCGGTCGGATCGGTAAGCTGCTGGCACGCAACCGGTGGGAGGAAGCAGCCGTGGCCGAAATCAAGGCACGAGTGCCGGTGGGGGACTGGAGCGTCGACTTCGATCACTTCGACCCCGCCTTCATCGCAGACCCCGATTCGGTGTGGTCCGCGTTGCGGGCCAACACCCCTGTGGCCCACAGCGACCGGTACGGAGGGCTGAACGTGGCCACCCGGTGGGTTGACGTGGCCGCCATCGCCCGAGACACCGACACCTTCAGTAGCCGTCGCATCGTTATCAACGAGGTGCCCACCAGCCACCCAGGGCTGCCCCTGCCTCCCATCAACGACGATCCGCCCACCCATACGGCCAAACGTCGGGTGATGTTGCCGTTCTTCAACCCCATCGCCACCCAGCGTTGGGAGGAGCCGGTGCGCGAGATCTGCCGGAGGGCGCTGGACAACCTCGAGGGGCGAGAGCTGTGCGACCTGGCGGTGGACTACGCCCAGGTGGTGCCGGCCGAGCTGACCGCCATCATGTTGGGTGTTCCAATGGGTGATGTGCCCCAGTTCCGGGTGTGGCTCCACGACCTGCTCGAGGTCGGGCCCACCGACACCGCGGTGGCGCGGGCCACCAGCAACACCATGTTGGAGTACATGCGGGGCCTGCTCGAGCAGCGACGGGATCACGGGGGCGAGGACCTGGTCACCTTCCTGTTGGACCAACGCATCGACGGCGAGCCGCTGACCGACACGGAGTTGGTCAGCATGTTGTTCCTGCTGCTGATCGCGGGGATCGACACCACCTGGTCCGGTATTGGTTTCTCGTTGTTCCATCTGGCCGGCCATCCCGAGGATCGCCGCCGCCTGGCCGCCCAGCCGGAGTTGATCCCCACCGCAGTGGAGGAGTTCCTGCGCTTCTATCCGCCGGTGTGGGTAGCCCGGGTGGCGACCAAGGACACCGTGGTCGGGGGCTGTCCGGTCGCCGCAGGGGAATGGGTGGCCATGGGTATCCCCGCCATCAACCGCGATCCCGACGTGGTGGATCGACCTGACGAGGTGGTGATCGACCGCGAGCAGAACCGTCACGCCGCCTTCGGGCTCGGGGTCCATCGCTGCTTGGGTTCCAACCTGGCCCGCCTGGAGATGGTCATCGCCGTGGAGGAATGGATGGCCCGCTACCCCGACTTTGAGCTGGTCGACAACGGAGCGGGCGTCCTGTTCGCCCCCGGCCAGGTCCGTGGCCCCCGCCGCATCCCCGCTCGTATCCTGCGTTCCTGACCCGCCGCGGCGCAGGGGTCGCCAACCTCGATGAAGTCGCGCTGGGGGTCGATTTCGGCTAGCAAAGGGTAACGAGCTGCAGCCCAGCACAGCCCGACATCAAAGCAAGAGAACCCGGAGTCCTCATCATGCGCGAAGCCGTCATTGTTTCCTACGCCCGTACCGGCCTGGCCAAGTCGGCCAGGGGCGGGTTCAACCTGACCCCGGCCATGACCTTGGCCGCCCATGCTATTGAGCACGCGGTGGCCAAGTCGGGCATCGAGCCCGCCGCGGTCGAGGATGTGTACCTCGGCAACGGTGCCCATGGGGCCGGCAACTTGGCCCGTCTGGCCGGTCTGTTGGCCGGCCTGCCCGTCACCACCGCCGGCTCGACCATCCAGCGGCACTGTTCCTCTGGCCTCAACGCGGTGGCCCTGGCCGCCAACTACATCAAGGTCGACGGGGCCGACGTGGTGGTGGCTGGCGGGGTGGAGTCCATCTCCATGCCCAACCCTGGCATGGGCGGCACCATCAACATGGACCCAGCGCTGCCGGAGCAGTACCCGGCCATCTACATGGCCATGATCGAGACAGCCGACATCGTTGCCCAACGCTACGGCGTGACCCGAGAGTCTCAGGACGAGTACTCCTTGGAGTCCCAGCGGCGTATGGCCGCCGCCCAGGCCAACGGGCTGTTCGAGGACGAGATCGTGCCAATGACCACCAAGATGAAGATGGTCAACCGGGAAACCAAGGAAGAGACCATTGTTGAGACCACCGTCACCGGTGACGAGTGCAACCGGGTCGACACCACCTTGGAAGGTTTGGCCAAGCTGGCCCCGGTGCGGGGCGAGGGCAACTTCATCACCGCTGGCAACGCCAGCCAGCTCTCCGACGGCGCCGCCGCGGTGGTCATGATGGAGGCCAAAGAGGCCGAGCGTCGGGGCCTGAGCCCCATGGGTGCCTTCAAGGGCTGGGCGGTGGCGGGCTGCGAACCCGACGAGATGGGCATCGGACCCATCTACGCGGTGCCCCGCCTGTTGGCCCGCCACGGCCTCAGCGTGCAAGACATCGACATCTGGGAGCTCAACGAGGCTTTCGCCAGCCAGTGCCTCTACGCCCGCGACACGCTGGGCATCGACCCCGAGAAGTACAACGTCAACGGCGGCTCCATCGCCATTGGCCACCCCTTCGGCATGACCGGCGCCCGTTGCGCCGGCCACATCCTGCAGGAGGGCAAGCGCCGAGGGGCCAAGTGGGGCGTAGTCACCATGTGCATCGGCGGCGGCCAAGGCGCAGCCGGTCTCTTCGAGATCTACTGAGCGAGATCTTTTGAGCGAGCGTTACTGAGCGAGCGTTGCTGGGCGGTTGGCTGGTCCTTGGGTGGCCCGCCACCCGCTCAGTCGCTCAGGACACTTCGACCATCCCCGATACTCCCAGGGATGATCGAAGGTCCGGTCGCTGTCCTGTTCGGGGGCGACACCTTGGTCCACCATTTG
>JANPEN010000480.1:0-6302 GCA_031422955.1 Acidimicrobiia bacterium | reverse complement strand
TCCAATGTTCCACGGCGGCCAGTTGATCCATCTGGCAGTAGGTAGAAAAAGGCTGGTCATAGGAGGAAACGATGGCTGAACCGAAGCGCTCGTTGAGCGCTTCGGGCAAGGAGGGCTGCGCATCGGACCAGACCTGGAAGGCGACGGTGGCCACACTGGCGCTGTGGTCGAACATGTCCCGCCAGGCGGGGATCTTGCTCAGCTCCTGACGTAGCCCGGGATCGGCCAGCACCGGGGCGGGCACGGCCAGGATGACCTGGTCGACGTCGGGGCCCAAGCGCAGCACCTGGCGCCCTTCACCAGCGGTAGGTGTCATGCCGTTTTCGAGGGCTTCGGCTCCTACCACGGCGGGATCGAGGCCGATGGCGGCCCAGTCCGGCTCAATGGACCAGTGCCGCTTCGCCGGGGAACCTGTCCAGGCGAAGGGGTCCCAGGCATCGACGTCGACCTCGGCCTGGCGATGCAGCTCGATGGAGGCGAGGCCCCCGTTGTCGTCGAGGTGGATGGCCCGAAGATCGCGGAAGAAGGCGAAATGGACGCCACGGGAGCGCAAGAGGTCATACAGGGGAGCGATCACCACCTCGCCCATCGATGAGGCCATGCGGTAACCGAAGTGGTCCTGGTAGCCGCCCAGCAACCGCAACAAGGCCAGCAGCCCTCGACCGGCGGCCAGCTCACCCTCGGTGGTGTTGCCTCTGTCGTAGGCGAAGACCAGGTCGTAGAGGGCCCACAGCACCGAGCCGGAGCCGATCGAGGCCGACCGGGCCCCGTGCCGACGCAGCCATTCCCGCAGCTCAAGATCATCAATGGTGCCGAAGCCGACCTCGAGCAGACGATCCTCGAGGATGCCGGACAACGCCGCCGCCAACAGATCCAAACCGGTGAAGATCTGCCGCCGGCGGCCCTCCCCTACATGGGATTCCGGGCGTAGCAAGACCAGCGCCACCATCCGGGTCAGCCGTAGTAGGCCCAGCAGCAAACCCAGACGAGCCCGGTCCAAACGACCGGGACGGGCGCCGGGAACCGAGCCGAGGTGGCGGGGTACCAAACGGACACCTAACCGCACCCCCCCAGCAACGAGACGGGCGAACAATCGGCTCGGCCCGAAGGAGGTGGCTCCGGTGAACATGGCTGCCCCGCTCAGCGCCAACACCTGCGCCACTCGGCGCACGGTGGTGCCGAAATCAGGCACCTCCGACGGCGGAGCAGGGGCCGATGGTGACCCGGGGGCCAATGGTGACCCGGGGACGGACGGAGCGGTAGCGGGGGCCTCATCGGCGGGGAAACACAGACGCAACGCCGAGATGGCAGTGGGCTGCTCGTGACTAGGCCATTCCTCAAACAACACCACGTCGTCGAGACCGATGAAGCTGTCCTCGAAGGAACGATGATGGTGTCCAAGCTCGGCGGGCAGCTGGTCCAGCAGGCGGCGGGTCCAGCCCAAGGCGTTGCGGTAGAAACCGAACCACAGGTGCAGTCCATGCTCCTCAACGCGGTGGTGCTGGGCGGGGTTGCGTCCCGAGGCGCATTTGCCCCCCAGCCGCCAACCTCGGCTATACACGGTGATCTCACAAAGCGGCCCACCGGCGGGGTCTTGGAGGGCGGGGTCGCTCAGGGCCAAGGCGCTGAACAGCCCGGCGACACCGCCGCCGATGATTGCCACCCGCGGAGGGCGGGCCGCGTCGGTGGGCACCGCTTCCTTCACCGGCCACCGAGCACGATATCGCCGCGAGCCAGTTCCTCACCGAGCCCGTCGGCGTCACAGGCGGCGGCCAGCTCGCCAACCCGGCGCGTACGGGCCTGAGCATCGGCGGCCGGCTGGGGCAGGAACCGCACCCAGCTGCACAGCGTGCGAGCCACCCACAGCGGCGCCTCGGCTTGCTCGCAGATCTCCTGAGCAGCCCGGAAACAGCGCTCGGCCTCCTGGTAGCGGCCCTGCACGGCGGCCAGCATGCCCAGGGCCCTGTCGATGGGACCGGCGCAGGTGGCGCTGTTGTGAGCCAACATCCCCGAGAAGGGGGCCAACTGCGCCCACAACACTGCGGCCGCCTCCGCGTCGTGCAACAAGGCCGCCACGTCGGCGTACTGCACCAGGGCGGTGCTCCAGAGTGTGTTGTAGGGCATCTCGGCGAAACCGCTGCGAGCATCGCTACCGAACACGGCGGCGGCCTGATCCAAACGCCCGGCGTTGGCATGCAGCAACGACACCGATGAGCGCAGGGCGGCGATGCCGGGGTTATCGGCCAGGGCCTTGATGAGCAGGCTTTCCAGCTCGCCTTGGCGGCCCTGTTCGCGGCGGATGGCCAGCAGCTGCGCCACGTACATGGAGTCTGTCTCCGGTTGGCCGGTGGCCCGTCCGATGCTGCGGACCTGCCCGGCGGCGGCTTCTGCCCCGGCTAGGTCCCCGGCCAGAAGCCGCCGCCATGAGGCGTGCATGGCCAGGTAGTAACGCAACCCGGGCTGGGCCAACCGGTCCGCCAGCACCTCACAGCGCTCGAGGCAACGGTCGACTTCGGCCAGGTCCGGCACCTCGCTAGCGGCTCGCACCCGATGCTCAATGGCCCAGAACTGCCCGAGCAGGTCCCCGCCGCGAGCGCTCAGCTCCATGGCTTCTGCGGTGTCGGCCAGACGTATCGACAGCGTCGAAGGCACCCGGATGGCGTTGTGGCGCAGCGTCAGCACGTTGGCGATGGTCTCGTCGTCGCCACTGCGTCGAGCCAGCTCCAGCGCCTCCTGGGCCAGGGCGTAACGCTCGGGGAAGCTGGCCACATGGAGACGTTCCAACGCGGACAGCGCCAGCAGGCGGGCCCGGTTGCTGTCGCCTCCGGCGCGCCCGCCGGCCGGGGTGACCGTAGCGGCCAGGGCGGCGTCGAGCATGGCCAAACGAGCATCGTCGCCCCGTCCGGTGGAGGACTGGATGCCCCGGCTGTTGGCCAGCACCGCCTCCACCAGCAGATCGTTCTCGCCGTGCTGTTGGGCCAGGCGGCCCGCTTCCAGCAACGTCTCTCGAAAGGCGGACTTGCCCCCCTGGCGTTGGGCGATGCCGAGCAGCAGCAACGTGCGTACCCGTTGGGCGGCGCTGACCTCTGGCAAGGATTCGAGCAGAGACTGGGCCTGGGCGAACCAGCGCTCCGCCTCTTCCGCGCCCAGGCTGACCAGGGCCGTTTCCCCAGCCCGCAGGGCCCAATGGAAGGCCTGGGGGTGTGACTCGACCCGGCCGGAGGCGAGCCAGTGGCGGGCCAGCTCGGCGGCCAGGCCGCCGGCGCGGCGGGGATGGGCTTCGGCCTCCACCTCCAAGGTCTGGGCCACGATGCGATGCAGTTGTTGGCGGCGCAGCAGGCCCAATTGCTCGTACAGCGTGCGCTGCACCAGGCCGTGGGCGAACATGAGCCGTCCGCCCACCCCGGCTGACTCGGCCACCAGCTCGGCGCCCGCCGCTCGATCCAAGGCCTCAACGACGTCTTCGAGGGACGAGCCGACGGCGGTGGCCACCAGCATCGGATCGAACTCGATACCGAACACGGCGGCCGCCCCCAAGCAGCGCAACACCGGCTGACCGAGGCGTTGGACCCGCTGCACGATCACGTCGCACACGGTGCGGGGCAGGCTGGCTTGCCAGTTGCCTTGGGAATGCCAACGGCCGTCGAGGTCACGGGCAACCACGCCCCGCTCGGCCAAATCGCGCAGGATCTCCACGATGAAATAGGGATTGCCCGACGTTTCCCTGCCCACCTCCAGGGCGAAGCGACGGGCGCTGCTGTGCAAATCGTGGCCGGCGGCCGCCCCCACCAGGGAGCACACCTCGTCGTCGTCGAGTCCCTCCAGATGCACGTGGCGCGTCCCCTCCAGGCGGGCCAAGACGGCGAGGGTCTGGCTCAACGGGTGGGTCTCATCGATGTCGGTGGTGCGGTAGGTGCCGACCAGCGCCACCGGTAGGTCCTCGTGGCGGGCGATGTGGCGCAACAAGGCCAGGGTGGCGGGATCGGCCCAGTGCAGGTCGTCCAGCACCAGTACCACCGGACAGCGCGACCCCAACCTTCGCAGGAGGGCGATCACCGCGTCGAAGAGCAGGACCCGGTCTCCGTCACCGTCGCTACGGTGGGGGACGGTGACGCCCAGCCGCTCGGCCAAGGCGGGGACCAGCCGAAACAGGGCCGGATCCGCCGAGCCCCGCAGCTCTTCGAGCAGCTCGGGCGAGGCGGTGGCGGCCACATGCCCGAAGGCCAGGGCAAAAGGACCGTAGGGCCGGGCCAGATCTTCGTCGCAAGCGCCGTAGAGGACCACCAGCTCCGTCGCTTCTGCGGCCAAACGCACGACCTGGGTAACGAAGGCAGTCTTGCCGATGCCGGGCTCGCCGCCCACCAACACGACTTGTCGTGCCCCCGTGCGGGCCGCCTCCAACCAATCGGCCAGCTGCAGTTGAGCGCCTTCCCGACCCACGAAACGGAAGGGGACCTCAGCCGTGATGCGGCTGGGGAGGGGGAAATCGATCCGGGGTCGATCACGGGGCCAGACCAGCTCGAAGATCTGAACCGGCTCGGGCAGGCCGTGCAGGCTGGCCGAGCCTCTATCCACGAAACGGTGGTCGGTGGGGGCGGCGATGCTGGTCACTGCGGCCGAAACCAGGACCTCTCCCCCTTCGGCGGCGTTGCACAGCCGGGATGCCTGGTTGACGGCCAAACCGTAGTAATCACCGCGATGGGGCACCGCGTCGCCCACCGTCAAACCCACCCGCATGGAGACCGCATGGCCGGCCACCGAGCCGACCCGATGGACCGACATCTGCATGGCGCAAGCCGCGTCGAGGGCCCGATGGACTGAGTCGAACACGGCCATCACCCCGTCACCGACGCTCTTGACCTCCTCGCCACCGAAACGGTCCACCTGGAGCTGCAGCATCGAAAAATGAGCCCGACGGAACCGTTCGGCCGCTTCTACCCCCAGGTAGGCGGTGATGGCGGTGGACCCGACCAGGTCGGTGAACAGGAACGCCCGCAGCACCGTGTCCCGTGAGGTGGGCTGGTCGCGCGAGGTGGGCTGGTCGTTGCTTGCACCCAGGCTTGCCACCGTCACCCTCCCGTCCCGAGGCCCTCCAAACTAGTTGGGCCACGCCGACGGCGCTCGGGGGCGGCCATGACTTGGGGGCTGCGCCCCCGACAGCCTCTGCCGCGCCGCCCCCATCCCCGTCCGACTCGCTTCCGCTTGCTCGCTCGGTCGTTCCGGCTCAGCGGGGCCAGGCCTGGCTGATCCGCTCCCAGGTCACGCTGAGCGGCTCGGGCATGACCCTGGTCTCGGCCATGGTGGTGGTGAAATTGGTGTCGCCGAACCAGCGGGGTAACACGTGCAGGTGGAGATGGTCCGGTACCCCTGCGCCGGCCGCGGTGCCCAGGTTGGCCCCCACGTTGACGCCGTCGGGCCGGTAGGCAGTCTTCACCGCCACCACCGCCTGGGTGACGCCGTGCCACAGCTCAGCGGCGGTGGCCGTGTCGAGCAGCTCGAGGTCCGCCACCGCCTGGCGGGGCAACACCAACAAATGGCCTGACACGTAGGGATAGAGGTTCAACAACGCGAAGCAGCGAACACCCTGCCAGACGATGAGCGTCTCCTCGTCCGGTTGACCGCTGGCCAGGATCGCTTCGAACAAGCTGGGGCCCGCACCAGGCACCCAGGGAGCACCGGGCACGGTCTCGACGGGGTCCTTCTGCAGCCGGGCCGCGGTGAGCGAAGCCAAGTAAGTGGATCGCCACCCTGCCCACAGTCGTTCCACCATGGTGACGAGCGCTCAGCCCGGCGCGGCCGGCAGCCCGGACCGCCCATGCGGCCCCGCCGGCGCAGACGAATCCGCCGTTTCCTGGTCGAGTCGCTCCAAAAACTCCGACAGGGCCACACCTTTTTCGACCTGCCCGCCCCGAGGGTTGACCCCCAACGAGGTGGCGGCTACGTCTTCGTCGCCCACCACCAGCACGTAGGGCACCTTGTCCATCTTGGCCTTGCGGACCCTGGCTCCGAGGGGCTCGTCGGCCTCGATCCAGTCGGCCCGGAACCCCGCACCGCGTAGGGCGGTCACCACCTGCTCGGCGTAGTCGTGATGGTCGCTGCGCACCGGCAGAACCCTGGCCTGGATGGGGGCGAGCCAGGTGGGAAGGGCGCCGCCGTAATGCTCCAGCAGCACCCCAAAGAAGCGCTCCACCGAACCGAACAAGGCCCGATGCAACATGAAGGGCTGATGGCGTTGGTTGTCGGCCCCGACGTACTCCAGGCCGAAACGCTCAGGCAGGTTGAGGTCGAGCTGGATGGTGGAC
>JANPEN010000479.1:0-3852 GCA_031422955.1 Acidimicrobiia bacterium | reverse complement strand
CCCAACTCGCCCACCGTGCCATCGTGGGCGACCTTGGCACCGACCGGGCCGAGGCCCTCGGCGAGGCGTTCCTGGGCGGCTACGCCGAGGTGCGGGCCCTCCCCCAGCGGGCCAGCTTGGCATGGCACACGGCAGCCGCGCTGGTGGCCGAGCGCGCCATCCGGGCGGTCAACCGGGTCGACGTCAAGGCGCTCGGCTGCCTCGACCAGGTGCTCGAGGTGGCCCTCGGCCTAGTCGGGGACCCGGCGTGACTACCCGACCGAACCTGCTGTTCTATTGCCAACACTCGCTCGGCTTGGGCCATCTCGTGCGTTCCCTGGCCCTGGCCGACGGGCTAGCGGAGTATTTCAACGTGGTGGTCCTCAACGGCGGGCGCCTGCCGGCCGGTACCGTGATTCCCACCGGGGTGGAGCTGGTGAATCTGGTCCCGCTCGGCCACGACGAGGACGCCCAGTTGGTTAGCCACGACCCCACCCATACCGTGGACCAGGCCAAGGTCTTGCGTCGTACCCGCATCCTGGACACCTTCGCCGAACAACGCCCCGCGGTGGTGTTGGTCGAGTTGTTTCCCTTCGGGCGCAAGAAGTTCGCCTTCGAACTGATTCCGTTGCTCGACACCATCGCCGCCGGCGGGGCCGCTCGGCCCCAGGTCGTCTGCAGCCTGCGCGACATTTTGGTGAACCAACGCCGGGACCAAGCCGGCCACGACGAGCGGGCGGCGCGGACCGCCAACGACCACTTCGACGCGGTGTTGGTACACACCGACCCTAGCTTCGCCCGACTGGAGGATTCCTTCCGGCCCGCTACTGCGTTGAAGGTGCCGGTCCACTACACGGGCTTTGTCACCGTTCGCCCACCCCCGCGGGACCCCTCGCCCGGCCAGCGCCGGATCATCGTGTCAGCGGGGGGCGGCATGGTCGGCGAGACGTTGTTCCGCGCTGCGGTGCAGGAACACCGATTGATACACAAGCGAACTGGACTTACCACCACCGTGGTGGCCGGTCCGTTTCTGCCCGACGCGGCCTGGGTATGGTTACAGGCCCAGGCCGTTGACTCACCGGCACTTACAGTGATCCGACAGGTCGACGATCTCGCCGGCGAGATAGGCGTGTCGGCGGTTTCGATCAGCCAGTGCGGCTACAACACGACCATGGACCTGTTGGCAGCGGGAACCCCGGCGGTGGTGGTGCCCTACGCCGAAGGCAGGGAAGACGAGCAGCCCCGACGGGCCGAACGACTGGCGCAACTGGGCGTGGTCGAGACCGTCCCAGCGGCGGCGGCGCTGACCTGCGGGACGCTCGGTGCGGCCGTCGAGCGGGCGCGGCAACGGGCAACCCAGCGGACCACTCTTGATCTGGATGGCCGGCAGACGTCGGCCCGGATCATCGCCGCCCTGGCCGGCCTGGTCCCAGCTGACCCGAAGCCCACACCGTGACCAACCCCGCTTGGCTGGCCCCGGTTCGCGCCGCCCTCGACGGCGCCGAGAGCGTTTGTCCAGTGTTCTTTCGCGACGACGACGCCGGCTGGGAGGACGACGCGCTGGCCCGGTTGCTCGACCTTTTCGAACAGCACCGAGTGCCCGTCGACGTCGCCGTTATCCCCGACGCCTTGCACCCAGCCCTGGCCAAACAGCTCCAAGCCAGGGCCGAAGGGGGCATCGTGCATCTGCACCAACACGGCTACCGTCACCAGAACCATCAGGCGCATGGCCGCAAGTGCGAGTTCGGAGACGCCCGCCGCGCCGGGCAACAGGCAACGGACATCGCCGCCGGCTGGGTCCGGTTGACCGACGCCCTGGGTCCCGCTTGCGAAGCGGTGTTCACCCCACCGTGGAACCGCTGCGATCAGACCACCGCCCATGTGCTCGAGCAGTTGGGCTTCCGTGCCTTGTCACGGGACCTGACCGCGGCCCGTCTGCACAGCGGCGCCGTTCGTCAGCTCCCGATCACCGTGGACTGGTTCGGCCGGAGCGCGGGCCAACGCTGGGACCTGACTGAACGGGGCCTTCGAGTCGCCGCCTCGCTCTCGGGTCAGCGATTGACCGGTGTCATGTTGCACCACGGCGTCACCGACGCCGAGGACTTGGAAGCCATCGCCGAGTTGATCGAGTTGGTGGGCGCCCACCCCCAAGCCGCCTGCACGCACCTGAGCGAGTTGGCCCGATGCCCGTGACCGGGCCCAGCCCCGTGCCGCCTGTGGAGCCGCTACAGCCGGTGCTGCTGGTGCGGCCGGTCCTTCCGGTGCGGCCGGTGCTGCTGGTGCGCCATGGCCGCACGGCCGGCAACGCCAACGGGTTGGTGATGGGCCACTGCGACCTACCCTTGGACGAGGTCGGCGCAGCCCAGGTGACCGCGTTGGCGGCGGCCCTGTCGACGCGCTCCATCGCCAGGGTGCACACCAGCCCCTTGCGGAGGGCCCGCCAGACCGCTGAAGCCCTGGCCCGGGCCCGCGGGGCAGCGCTTGTGGTCGAACCGGAGCTCATCGAGATGGATTTCGGTGTCGCCGCTGCCCCAGGACCGAACGGGGCCCGCCCGAAGCTGGCGGTGAAAGCAAACCATCTCTACGATCCGCTGCCCGGCGGCGAGAGCCTGCATGACGTGTGGCTCCGGCTGCTGCGGCTCTTCGCCCGGCTGCAGCCGGAGCTGGAGCAGCGCGGCGCCCCCGGGCCGATGGGCAGCGTTGCGGTTGTCGGCCATTACCGCACCAACCAACTCTTCGAGGCCATGCTGCGGGGCCAGGAGTTCGAGTCCGCGGTTGGCGACAGCGTCTACAAACCGGCCAACGCGGCCGTGCATGAGGTGTGTCTGGCTACGGGGCGCACGTCGTTGATCTGGCAGCCCCGCTGACTTCAACCGGCTTCGGTCCGCGCCGGCCCTGGTCGGAGCACGACAGCCCTGTCGACGGACACCTTGGTTCGCGGTGCCGGCCTTGGTTCGCGGTGCCGGCATTGGACTTGCTGTCGATCCTGTTCGCGGCGCGGTACCGTCCGGGAATGGATCAACAGCTCTCGTCGGGAGTGCGTCAGGTGACCAGGCCGATGGCATGGCTTGTCGTACCGTTCGTGGTGCTCGCCGGGCTCGGCGCATTGCAGTTGTACGTTTTCCCCGGCGAGACCGAGCGCTACTTCGCGTGGACCCTGCGCCCACAACCCTCCGCGACATTCATGGGCGCCGGGTACGCCGCCGGTGTGGTGTTGACCGTGCTCTCTTACCGTCGCCAGCCGTGGGCGACCACCCGGATCGCGACCTACACGATCTTCGTGTTCGTCTGCGCCATGCTGGCCACGACGCTGTTGCATCTCGACCGGATGCACCTGCACAGCAATATCGCCTCCGCTCGTGTGGCGGCCTGGTTATGGGTCCTCGTGTACCTGGCGATCACGCCGGCCCTCGGCATCCTGCTTGTCCACCAGCTCCGCCAGCCGGGCAGCGACCCGCCGCGAACCAGGTACCTGCCCGGGTGGCTGCGTCTCGCGCTCGGAGCGGAAGGTGTGACGATGATCGTGGCCGGGATCGTGCTGTTCTGCTGGCCGTCGCAGTCGGACCGATGGTGGATGTGGTCAATCACCGCGCTGTCGGGACGAGCAATCGCCGCATGGCTCCTACCGATCGGCTGGGCTGGTTTGCAAGCCGTGGCAGAGAACGATCTCGACCGTCTGCGCCCCGCCGCAGTCACTTACACCCTGCTCGGCGCGTTCTGGCTCATCGCGCTGGCCCGCGCCGGGGACGAAATCCGATGGCAACGACTGACAGCATGGCTCTACACCGCGAGCGCACTCAGCGTGCTGGCCATCGGCGCCGCCGGGTGGCGCTTGGCCCTTCGAGATCACCGCCAGCCGCATAGCATGCCGAC
>JANPEN010000478.1:0-10278 GCA_031422955.1 Acidimicrobiia bacterium | reverse complement strand
CACTGCGCCTGAGCTCGTCGCCAACAGCAAGGCGAGCAACCCGGGCCGATGGAGACCGACGTGAGACGCAATCAATCTTCCCAGGCCGATCGAAAGGGCGAGCACCGTCGCCGTTATCGCTCCCCCCACGACCAGCGAGGCGCGGAGCCGGCGATCACGTACAGGGAGATGCGTTCCGACGATGAACATCAAGAGCGCGAACCCGACGCTGGCAAGTGCGGTGAGAAATAGGTCAGTGGGATCGATCCAACCGAAGCCACTTTTGCCGAGTGCAACTCCTGCGGCAATCTGGCCGACCACTACCGGTGGCCCGAATCGGCGAGGTGCCGCGAGGAGCGGGCCGAATAGGCCAGCGGCCACTACGAGAGCGAGTGGTCCAAAGTCCATGGCAGCGACGCTACGCGTAACGCCGGATTCGCCCATCTAAGCCGCTGAAACTTCGGGCTAGACCAACGAACGATCGTTTGTTAGTGTCTGGCCATGCGCCGCTGGGAGTCAATGGAAGCGTTCGAAGCGTTCTTGAACGATGGGGGGATCCTCGAACCGGGCGATGACATGCCCGAGCCCTATCGCAACGCCGTGTTCCAGTTCATTGAGCTGCACGCCAACAGCGAGTACATGGGCGGCCTCTGTGAGCGCGACTGGATTCCGCGGGCCCCGGGGCTGTTCCGCAAGCTGTCCGGGCTGGCCAAGACCCAAGACGAGATCGGCCACGCCCACCTGCTCTACATGGTGGCGGCGGATCTGGGCCGCAAGAGCCGGGAAGAGATGATGGCGGACCTTCTGGCCGGCCGCACCCGTTTCCACAACGTTTTCCACTACGCCACGCCGACCTGGGCAGACCAGGTGGCCATCGCCTTTCTGGTCGACGCGGCCGCCTTGGCCTCCCAACAAGCGGTGTTCAAGAACTGCTCCTACGGGCCCTACAAACGCATCCTTCGCCGCATCATCGCTGAGGAGGGGTTTCACATGCGCCAGGGCGAGGAGTTGCTGCTCACCTTCGCGGAGGGCACCCCGGCCCAGCACGCCATGTTCCAAGCGGCCCTGGAACGCTGGTGGTTGCCGGCGCTGCAGCTGTTCGGGCCGCCTTCCAAGCCCGACGACAAGCTGTTGCGTTGGCACATCAAATCCGAGCGCAACGAGGTGCTGCGCGATCGGTACGTGCAGAAGTTCGCCCCCATGCTGATCGACTACGGCTTCAGCCTGCCCGCCCCGGTGGCCCGTTACGACGCTGCCCGCGACTACTGGCAGCTCGAGGACATCGATTGGTCCCCGCTGCTGGCCACCTTCGACAACAAAGGGCCGGACTCTCACCGTCGGGTGCAAACGGCCAAGGACGCCTGGGAGGGATCGGCCTGGGTCCGCGAGGCACTGGAGGCTGCCGCTGAAGGCAGCGGCGTCCCACGTTACGGTGCCACCACAGCTGCTGGTGACGCAGCATGATGGCCGCCCGCTCAACCCCCGCTACGACCCTCACGCCGACCGCGACCGACGAATCCGCCGACGCTGCAGCGGAGTTGGCCGACCGGATCGGCGGGGCCGTGGCCGCGGTGACCGATCCCGAATACCCCGATCTGACCATCACCGATTTGGGGATGTTGGAGCGGGTTACTGTGCTGGCCCCCGCCCCCGGGGAAGCCGGACCGTCGGTGCTGGTGGAGCTGGTTCCCACCGTTTTGGGTTGCCCGGCGCTACGCACCATTGAGCTGGATGTCGTGGCCGCTGCGCTAGCCGCCGGCGGCGCGGCGGTGGAGGTGCGCTTCCTACACGAGCCGGTCTGGTCGCCCGAACGCATCACCGGTCCCGCCCGAGACCGCTTGGCAAGGGACTACACCATCACCCTGCGGGGACGGGACGGCTCGCTGCGTTGCCCACTGTGCGGTAGCGCCGCGGTCACCGAGCGCTCTGCCATCGGACCCACCCGCTGTCGGGCGGTCTACTACTGCGCCGATTGCCGTAACCCCGTTGAGGTGATGCGCCGATGAGCCCGGCTGCCGCCGTGCCTCCTGCTCGGGCCGTGTCTCCTACTCGGGCCGTGCCTGCTGCGCGCGAGGCTGTTGGACGGCGACGGAACCGGGACGACGTGGTACGAACCGCCGGGCGCATGTTCGCCCAGCGGGGCTTCCACGGCACCTCCATGCGTGACCTGGGCGAAGCCCTCGGGCTGCTCGGCTCCTCCCTATACGCCCACATCGGTTCCAAGAATGAGCTGCTGGTCGAGGTGATCCACAGCGGCGCCGAGCAGTTCCTGGGACTGGCCGAATCGGTGGCGGGGGCGGGGCTTGCTCCCTCGGCGCGGTTGGAGCGCCTGGTCGCCGGCCATGTCCGCATCCTCAGCGAGAACGCGGACCGGGCCGCCACCTTCCTCAACGAGGCCCGTCACCTCCCCGAGGCCGACCGAGCTCAGGTGCTGGCGTGGCGCAACGCCTACCAGGAGGTCTTTCGCACCACCCTGGCCGAGGGAGTAGCCGATGGGTCTTTCGCGCCGCAGCTCGACGTCGCCCGCACCGCCACCTTGGTGTTATCGCTGCTCAACGCGGTCGAGCGCTGGTATCACCCTGGCGGTTCGGACGATGTGGACAGCGTCGCTCGTCATCTCACCCAGTTCATCCAGCGAGGTATTCAGCCATGACCGTGTTCGTGCAGGGCAACGCTCCGGTGACCGGGGCCCGACCAGGCCAGGAGGTGCGATGAAGCGCTACGAGGTGTTTCTCAAGAAGGCGGGCAAGGACCCTTTCGAACACGCCGGCAGCATGGATGCCCCTGACGACGAGCTGGCCTCGGTGTGGGCGGTGCAGACCTACGTACGCCGGGCCGAAGGGGACCAGGTCTGGCTGGTACGTCGTGAGCACATCATCGCGGTGGACCCCGACCTCATCGCCCCCAACGCTGACCAGCCCCACCGTCACAACGATGGGCGCTACCTGGCGGAACGACGCCGTGAGCTGCGTCGCAACGCCTCGGCCCCCCGATGAGCGGCACCGGCGCCCTCAGCCCCGCCGCCATGGAGATCATCCTGGCTTTGGCCGACGACGAGTTGTGCATCGGGCAGCACCAAACTGCCTGGGTGGGTGTGGGCCCGTTCCTGGAGGAGGACCTGGCTTTCATCTCCATCGCCCAGGACGAACTGGCCCACGCCCGGGCGCTGTTTCGACTGGTCGCCGCCAACGGTGACCCGGCCACGGGCGAGGCTGACGTCGAGCGGGAACGACAGATCGACCAGCTGGCCATGGGGAGGTCCCCACAGGAGTTTCGCAGCAGTTGGCTGGCTGAGGACGCCTGCCCGTCGTGGGCGGAAGCCTTCGTCCGCCACGCCCTCTACGACGAGGCCGAAGCGGTGCGCTGGGAAGCGTTGTGTCACTCCAGCGTGGCCGGGCTCGGCCCGCTGGCCGGGCGCATCCTGGTCGAGGAGGAGTTCCACCGCCGCCACGCCCGGCCCATGCTGGCCCGTTTGTTGACCGGTACCGACGAGAGCCGTCGGCGCATGATCGAGGCGCTGGAACGGTTGCTGCCGCTGGCCCGTTCCCTGTTCGAGCCCACCGTCGGAGAAGCCGAAGCAGTGTCCGCCGGGGTGATCGAGGCGGACGCGGCGACCTTGGAGGCCCGCTGGCAAGAGCGGCTGAGAGACCAGTTGGCCAGCTCCGGGTACGAGCCGGCCTGGCCCGACCCGATCGGTTGGGGGGGTCGGCGGGGCGAACGTAGCGCCGACTTCGCCGCCCTCTACACCGAGATGCGGGCCGTGTACGTGCTCGATCCCCTGGCTCACTGGTAGTGCCACCCGGGGCGCCGTCTCCATCGGGGGCGGGCTCGGGGCGAAGCGGCCGTGCTAGAACACGGAATCGAGCAACGCCGGACGGCTCGCGCCGGTCGGCTCGGTGCGGGTCGGCTCGGTGCGGGTCGGCTCGGTGCGGATCGGAGGGGCTTCATGCGGCACAAGACTTTTCGATTGTCCCACCTGCGCTTGAACGGGGTGCCCGTCGCCGTGCACTACGGGGACCTGTTGGTCGCCCAAGGAGAAGCCGCGGTGGCGGTCGACTGGGAGGTGGTGGTGAGCACCCTCGACGAGTTGCGTCTGGTGCCGGCCTCCTACGACGTGCACATGGAGACCCTCGAGTCCCGCCAGTTGTGGGGGCTCGGGCTCCTGGTGCGATCCGACGGCCGGGCCCATGTGTTCCGCGGCGGCGGATCCCTGGACGGGTTCTCCCCCGCGGATTTCAGCGCGTGAGCGGGGTGAGGGGCGCGGACGAACTGTGCGACCGGCCTGCCACCGAGCTGGCCGCGCTGCTGGCCGGCGCCCAGCTGTCGGCTAGAGAACTGCTGGACGCCCATCAGGCCCGCATCGACGCCCACAACGGGGCGCTCAACGCCATCGTCACCTTCACCCCCGAGCGGGCCCAGGCCATGGCCGCAGCCGCCGACGAGCACCTGACCCGCACCGGGGAGACCCTCGGGCCGCTTCACGGCCTGCCCGTGGCCCACAAGGACCTGGCCCTGGTAGCGGGGGTGCGTACCACCTTCGGGTCCCCGTTGTTCGCCGAGCACGTGCCCGATCGCGACGAGCTGATCGTGGCCCGCCTGCACCAGGCTGGGGCGGTGATGGTGGGCAAGACCAACACGCCCGAGTTCGGCGCCGGCTCCCAGACCTTCAACCCCGTGTTCGGCCTGACTCGTAACCCCTACGACCGGCAACGCACCTGCGGGGGTTCCTCCGGCGGTGCCGCCGTCGCCATACGCTGCGGTATGATTGCGATCGCCGATGGGTCCGACATGGGTGGTTCGCTGCGGAATCCAGCCAGTTTCTGCAATGTGGTGGGTCTGCGTTCGTCCCCAGGGCGGGTCCCTGTGCTGCCCAGCAGCTACCCATGGGGGTCACTGTCGGTGCAGGGACCCATAGGCCGCACGGTAGGTGACGTTGCCCTGCAGCTGTCGGTCATGGCCGGGTGGGACCCCCGGGTGCCGCTATCGGTGGGGGAACCCGGCGCCTTTTTCGCCCCGCCCTTCCCGCCGTTGGCACTGCGGGGATTGCGGGTGGCGCTCAGTCCCCGCCTGGGTGATCTGCCGGTTGATCCGGTCGTGGTCGCGGCGGTGGAAGGAGCGGCCAAGCTGGTGGAGGGGGCAGGGGCCACCGTCGACGCCGTCGATCCCGGTTGGGCGGGGGCCGATGAGGCCTTCGAGACGCTGCGGGCCTTCCAGTTCGAGTTGGCTTACGGGGCGCTCTTCGACCGGGCCGGCGGGCAGATGAAGGCCACCGTGCGGGCCAACATCGAGGCCGGCCGGGCCCTGCGAGGGGTGGACATCGGCCGGGCCGAACGGTTGCGGGGCCAGCTCTTCGAGCGTATGGCCGCCTTCTTCCAACGCTTCGACGTGTTGGTCAGCTGCGTCAGCCAGGTGCCGGCCTTCCCCCACGAGCAGGAGTGGGTGGAGGAGATCGACGGGGTGGCCATGGGCAGCTACATCGAGTGGATGCGTTCGTGTTCGCGCGTCACCGTTACCGGCTGCCCGGCCCTCTCTCTGCCCGCCGCCTTCACCGATACCGGCCTACCGATCGGTATCCAACTGGTCGGTCCCTATCGTCAGGAACGGCGTCTGCTCCAGATCGGCGCCGCTTTCGAGTCGTTGCTGGGCGCCGGAGCCCGCCTCCCGGCCCTGCTGGACACGTCGGCTTGACCCCGGTTGTTCGGGCTCACCCCGGGCCCGCCCGGCCCGGCCGGCCGGACCGGGCTGAGGCCCAGACTCAGGCTCTGGCGCACACCCCGGCCAGGCTGGCCAGGGCGGAGTCGCGGCGCGGTTGGCGGACCTCGTTGCGGTCCAACCCGTTGGTGAGACAGGCAAAGGACAACCCGGTGGCGGGATCGGCCCACACCAGCTGGCCCTTGGCCCCGTTGTGGCCGAAGGCCCCTGGCGACAGGGTGCGGCCCATACCCCGAAAGTTGGAGCGGCCGTCATCGCCGGCCAAGATCATGCCCAGTGAACGGTTGGCCGGCGTACGGGTCAAGGGGTCGGGAAGATGATTGCGCACGTTGGTTTTGGCATCGTGCAACACCGCAGGGTCCCACTGCTCGTCGGGGTTGTGCAGCAGGGCCTGGTAGAAGCGAACGATCTGGTCGGCCCTGGCCACACCGCCGCCTCCGGGCACGCCCACCGCCCGGCTGGCCGGGTTGTTGAAGCCCAACAGGACGGCGTCGTTGACCTCGCCCGCAGGCAGTTCGGACACCCCGAAGGTGGCCATCAGCTCTTCGGGGGTGGCCGCTTCGCCCACCAGTTGCAGCTCGGCGATGTTGTCCTGGGCGTCCTCGGCGATGCCCAACAGACGCCCCAGACCTAGCGGGGCGGTGACGCGCCGTTCCACCTCGTCGCGGTAGTCCGCCCCGGTGACGAGGTCGATCAGCTCGGCCAGCACCCAATGGGCGGACGTCGGGTGGTACTCATAACGGGTGCCGGGCTCCCAGTTGAGCCGCCAGTTCTGCATGGCCTCGCGGCGGGCGTTCCTGTCGGCCCAGCGGGGTGGCCCGAGGGGGGCGTAGGGGAAGCCGGCGGTGTGCAACATCACCTGTTCGAGGGTGATGGCAGCCTTGCCGTTGTCGGCGAACTCAGGGAAGTAGGCGCATACCGGGTCGGCCGGGTTGAGCTTTTCTTCGGCGATGAGCTGCCAGACCACCGAGGCAACCAACACCTTGGTGGCAGAGAACATCACGTACCGGGTGTCGTTGGTGCCAGCACCGTAGGTCTCGTGGGTGACCACCTCGCCCTCCATGCCAAAGGCGAATTGGCAGGACACCAACAGCCCCTCGTCCACCTCACGGCGGATACGGTCACGTAGCTTGTCCACTGCACCTTGGTCAATGGTTCCCATAGCCGACTCCCCAGCGCTCGGTCGGGCCCAGGGCCCGGCTCGCCACCCGGTGCGAGCGCACGCAGCGTAGATCGCCTCCGCCCGTTGCGCCCGGGAGCGACCCGATAGGCTTCGGCCAACAGCGGCCCGCCCGAACGAAGTGGAGTATCGCTATGAGCATCACCTTTGTTGATCCCCGTGCCGAACCGGGGGCGCCCATCGAGCCCTATGAGCTGCGGGCGAACCTCGAAGTCGACGGGTTGACGCTGGGCCTGTTGGCCAACGGCTTTCCCGACTCGGTTGCCTTTCTCGATCAGGTGCAAGCGGCGCTGGCGGAGATCTTGCCCGGAGCCAGCTTCAAACGATGGGACAAAGGCGATGCTTCCTCGGTGGCCTCGCCGGCCATGCTGGCCGAGATGGTGCAAAGCTGCCACGCGGTGGTGGCCGCCTACGGGCATTGAGGCAGTTGCACCACCGGCACCGTGCGTGACGGCGTGAACCTGGCTCGATTGAACATCCCTGCGGTGGCCCTGGTCAGTACCGAGTTCTGGGCCCAAGGCAACTTCATCGCCCGTTCGGTGGGAATGCCCGACGTGCCCAGAGTGTCCTTTCCCCATCCGGTGGCCGGTGGCGGGGTCGAGAACATGCAGCGGGTGGCGTTGCTCATCCGCAACGATATCGTGGCCGCCTTGCGCGGGGGCGCCGGCACCGTGGCGGTAGAGGGGAATGGGCGATGAGTGCGCAACGCCTGCGGGCAGGAGACGAGAGCGCGGCGCTGGAGTTGTTGCACGAGTTGGGCTGCACCGACGGGCTGCCGGTGGTGATCCCTACCGAGGAACGGGTGCAGCGCATGGCCTTGGCTTGTGGCCTGCCGCTCGATGTTTCCCTGGGGGCCATGGGCCCCAACCTGGGCGACGCCACCGTTGAGCAGGTGGCCGTCGCTGCGGTCATGGCTGGTTGCCTGCCCGACTACTTCCCGGTGGTAGTGGCGGTGGTCCAAGCGGCCATGGATCCCCAGTTCGATCTGACCGAGATGCAGGCCACCACCCACTGCATCGCTCCCCTCATCATCGTCAACGGTCCTGCTCGGCTGGCCTGCGGACCAATCGCCTCGGGGTTCGGGGCGTTGGGCCCGGGATTTCGGGCCAATGCCTCCATCGGGCGGGCCCTGCGGCTGTGCATGATCAACATCGGCGGGGGCCGGCCAGCTACCTCGGACATGGCCCTGCTCGGCCATCCGGGCAAGTTCACCTTCTGCCTGGCCGAAGACGAAGAGGCCTCACCCTTCGAGCCGTTGCACGTGGCCCGGGGGTACGCGGCGGAAGATTCCGCCGTCACCCTGGTCGGCACTGAGGCTCCTCATTCGGTGATCTTCGTGGGTGACGCGGATGATCCCACCGCACCCGAGCGGCTGCTGCGCACCTTGGCCTTGACGTTGGCCAACGTCGGCTCCAACAACGCCCATTTCGGTAAGGGCAGCGCGGTGGTGGTGTTGAATCCAGATCACCGCGCCGTGCTGGCGGAGGCTGGTTACGACCGGCACAAGCTCTCCGAGGCCCTGGCCGAACGGGCCGTCAACCCCCGAGCGCTGATGCGCTCGTTGAACCCTTCCATGGTCCGAGACGGCGATCCGAACGATGCCCTGCGGGCCTTCCGGCGCCCGGAGGACGTGATCATCGTGGCCGCCGGGGGCTCTGGGCTCTACTCCATGGTGTTGCCCTCGTGGGGGGCGGGGCCTCATTTCAACGGCGCCGTTTCCGCTCGTATCGATCTGGACCAGGCCTGCGAGATACCCGGCGCCGGCACTGCTGGGGGGTGACCCCCGCCTATCGCCAGGCCGGTAGGGCAGCATTGTTGGACACCTTGAACCAGCTGGTTTCGGGCCGGCCTCGGCCCGAGCTGTTGTTGGCCTGGGTGCTCGTCATGTTGGAGGACGAGGAGGTCATCGACTCCAAGGAGATCGCCCACAACTTCCGCTGCGAGGAGACGTACGTCGGTTGGTGTTGTGAGGTCGGGGTGCGCAGGGGCGCGTTGCGCCATTGCCTGCCACCGTGGCGTTTGGCGGGGGTGGTTGCGCCGCTGGACGCCTGGGCCCCAGCCGGGCTGGACCCCCTAGCCCGGCTGGTCCTCGAGGCCGCCTTCGACGGGCCGGCCTAGGGTCCCGGGCAGGCCGCACCGCCGCGGACTCCCTCATGGCATGGAGACGATCGTGAAGTTGGGATTCATCGGGCTGGGGACAATGGGCCGCCACATGGCGCTGCATCTCCTCGAGGCCGGCCACCAGGTGGCCGTGTTCGACACCCGCCGGGAGGCAGCCGAGGAGCACCTGGCCGCCGGGGCCATCTGGGCCGGTTCCGTCGCCGGGGTAGCGGAAGGAGCGGCTGCGGTGTTCACGTCGTTGCCCGGCCCCCCGGAGGTGGAAGCCGTCACCCTCGGCCCGGGCGGTCTGTTGAGGGCGATGACCCCTGGCAGCGCCTTTTTCGATCTATCCACCAACTCCCCAACCGTACTACGCGGTATTCACGCGGCGTTCGCGGCCAGGGACGTGAGCGTGTTCGACGCGCCGGTGTCGGGCGGCCCTCGCGGCGCGGCTACCAAGAAGTTGGCCATCTGGCTGGGCGGTGACGAGGCCGTGTACGCCCGATTTGAGCCGGTTCTGTTGGACTTCTCCGATCAGCCGGTACTGGTCGGCCCCATTGGCGCCGGATCAGTGGCCAAACTGGTTCATAACTGCGCCGGCTATGTGATCCAGACCGCCCTCGCTGAGGTCATGACCATGGGGGTGAAAGCAGGGGTTGAGCCGTTGGCGTTGTTTAAAGCGGTGCGCCAAGGTGCCATCGGAAGACGTCGAACCTTCGACGGGTTGGTCGATCAGTTTCTGGTCAATAGCTACGACCCGGCCGCTTTCGCCCTGCGCCTGGCCCACAAGGATGTCAGCCTGGCCTGTGCCTTGGGACGGGAACAGGGGGTGCCCATGCGGCTGGCCAACCTCACGTTGGAGGAGATGACCGAGGCACTCGGGCGGGACTGGGGTCAACGTGATTCCCGCTCGTCGATGCTGTTGCAACTGGAGCGGGCCGGCGTCGAGGTGCAGGTTGATGCCGGGGAGGTGCGGGCCGCGCTGCGCGCTGAACGCTGAGTGGTGCCTCCCACCCCGGTCGTGCCGGCCTGGTCGCCGGTCCGGCAGGTGGACCCCTGGCCTGGCGCTGGGCACCCACCGTCGAACAGCGCACCCGCTCGGGGCCTAGGATCAGCTCCGAAGCCGGCCGCCTGGCCGCGTCGGGTTGGGGTGGGAGGACGGCCATGGATCGCGAAGGCCTCGAGGCGACGGATCATGGCGCGGTCGCAGCCCAAGCCCGAGCCTGGCTGGGCGAGAACCGAGATCCGTCCCTGGGGGCGGACGCCTGGCTGGCCAAAGTGGTCGACGCCGGCTGGTCGGCGCCGAG